>CAMNDR010000240.1 GCA_946535685.1 uncultured Clostridia bacterium
TCTGACGAAAAATCTGGCTGCGCATCTGCACCACCAGCTCTGTGCGGTGGTGCCTTACAAACAATCAGCAGCCGGAGGGCGTGCCTGCTTTGTTGAAATGAACGAAAGGAAGAGAAACCATGCGTTTTTATATGCCAACGAAACTCTATCAGGAGGAAGACTGCGTTTTCCGCCATGCTGCGGAGCTGTCAGCGCTCGGACGTCATGCGCTGATCGTCACGGGAAAGCACTCCTCCCGGAAAAACGGCTCACTGGAGGATGTCGTGCATGCACTGCAGGCGTATCAGACCGGGTACACGGTCTTTGATGCCGTCGAGGAGAACCCATCCGTCGAGACGATCATGCAGGCGCGGGAGGCCGGGTATGCAGCCGGTGCGGATTTTGTCATCGGCATCGGCGGCGGCTCCCCGATTGATGCTGCCAAGGCGATCGCTGTGATGCTTGCGGCACCGGATGCAGACTGGCATCTGCTCTATGAAGCGAAACCAGCCCGTGCGCTCCCGGTCGCTGCCATCCCCACCACCTGCGGCACCGGTTCAGAAGTGACGGGCGTCGCTGTTCTGACCCGGCATGATCTCGGCACCAAGGTCTCCATGACGCATCGGGTCTTCCCGGCGCTCTCCCTCGTGGACGGGCGTTACCTGCTCTCTGCCCCGATCCAGATCATCCGGAATACAGCCGTGGATGCGCTCTCCCACCTCATCGAGTCAGTCATCAATGCCGGTGCTGATGCATACAGCGACATGACGGCTTTTGCGGGACTCTCTGCATGGAGCACATGCCGGGGCGTTCTGGATGGTGCAGCGCCGCTCAACAGCACGGCTGCACACCAGCTCATGCATGCTGCAACGCTCGCTGGAATGTCCATTGCCCAGACCGGAACAAGCATCCCGCATGCACTCAGCTATCTGCTGACATGTCAGGGAAAGATCCCGCACGGAGCTGCCGTCGGGGCATTTCAGGCCAATTTCCTGAATCTCGCAGATGCAACGCGGCGTGAGGCAGTCCTTGCGGCGCTCGGATTTACAGATACCAATGCGCTTGGCAACTGGATCCGGCTTGCTGCACCCGTGCATGTATCGCCTTCGCTGCTGGATCAGTCAGCGCAGGCCGTGCTCCAGAACCCCGCCAAGCTGCAGACATGTCCCTATCCGGTCGATGCAGCAGTGATGCAGGAGATCCTTGCAGGGATCGTGTAGGATGCCAATGCCCGGCAGCAAAAGCTGTGCATCCAAAGAACATAAAAAAACCGGAGCTGCGAAAGCTCCGGTTTTTTGTCGTTTATCCGATACTTCATCTGGGGCGCCGCCTTAGTTCTGCAGAAGCGCACGCTTCATCAGCGCCAGATCGAAAACATCCAGTGAACCGTCTTCATTCATATCGCCCATATCATAATCATTCAGAGATCCTGCACCAAGCAGATATTTCTGCATCATGACAAGATCTGCGACCTCGAACACTCCGTTCGCATCCACATCGCCCCGGAACTTCTCCGGCTGCGGGATCGCATCGACCGGTTCAAAAACATACTGCCCGGTGAGCGCCGCTGTATCCGTAAGACTGTAGCTGCCGTCCTTATTGCAGCGGATGCCGGCTGCAGGGATCTTCAGAATGCCGTCATCAAAGCCCGCAGCGGCGGGAGATACGACCTCCGCATACTGCGCCTCGCCCGTTGCAATGTCAGTCAGTCGGTATTTACCGGGATTCACCGCCGGATACACCGGCTTGACCGTATAGAGCTGGCAGTCAAATTCCTTGTAGGGATACTGGGCGATGTTGCCGCCGTTTTCCTTCGACCATTCAAAGACATCAAGCGCCGATTTCGCATCGGAGCACTTCGACAGGAACGCATAATACCCGCCGTTCTGCACGACCTTGAAGCGCTGGCCATCCGCACCGGTATCCGTCCGGAGCTCGACATTTGTGCCGTCCTCCGCCTTGCTGTCCGCCACGGTGATGACCTTGGATTCATCGCCGAGCGAAGCGATCCGGCACCAGCCGTCTGCATCAGCGATCAGCCGGAACTGCTGCGCAAACAGGCCGTTGACCTCCCACTGCTGGAGATTCGTGCCGTCATCCGTCTTGCCGTTCGGCAGATCGAGCGACAGGCCGCTGTTCTTGTTGATGATGAAATAGCTCACGCCGGAGAGCAGATCGGTCTCTCCAAGCCGCATCCCCTGACCGGGCTTCCCGACAGAATCCCAGTTGAAGACCAGATCATTCTGCGCATTGGTATAATCGCCGTTGAAGCGGCGCTCCTGCCCGGTAAAGGCTGTGGTTTTGGCACCCCAGACTGTCTGGTTATTGTTCCCGACCGCCGTGAAGCTCATGACATTGGTACCCTTCTCGTTCTTTGCAGCGAGGAAATAGCCCTTGTAGCGCTTGCCGCCGAGCGTGAGCGTGGCTGCTGCGGAATCTGCCGCCTGCTCCCATCTGCCTGCAGCATCGCCGGAAATGGTGCCGTCCGCATTCAGGCTGATCTTCTGGTAATGGATGATCTTGCCGTCGGTGCTGTTGCCGTGGTTGATGAATTCATAGTCACCTGCGATATCTGCCGGATCATAGCCGCTCTGTGCCATTTTGTCACCGGCATATTCAAACGGTGCCACCACCGGCCAGCCGTCCTCATTGAACCACATGGAATGCACACGTACTTCATGATATTCCGAACCGTCATCAAATCTGGCATGATAGAACAGATACCACTGCCCGTCGTCATCCCGCAGCACGGAATTATGACCGCAAGCCATATACGCCTTGTCCAGGCAGGAGAATTTGTAGTTGCCCATGACCTTGAGTCCGACGCTGTCCAGATTGGTGCTCTGTGCCAGGACTGCCGGATTTCCCGCAGGATCCGTGAACGGGCCGAGCGGGCTTCTGGAGCGGCTCACACGCATATTATAGCCGCCGTCCGAAAACAGGCCGCCGTACACCGTCCAGAGGTAATAGTACCCGGGATCGGCGTTGTATTCGATAAACGGCCCTTCGCCGGATTATCCGTAGCCGCCGGCGATCTTCGTGCCGAAATAGCTGTCCACCATACGGCCGTCTGCGGTCGTG
>CAMNDR010000241.1 GCA_946535685.1 uncultured Clostridia bacterium
GCAAGCAGATGTGCCGCCAAGCCGTCAGGCGGGCTTTGTGCGGTATTGCCCAAGGAGCTTGCAGCATATGCGGAACACTGTCTGCTATGCTGATACATGAAAGGATGATGCACCATGAAGAATGCAATGAAAAAGACACTGGCACTCTGCCTGCTGGCTGTGATCGCCGTTTCCGGCTTTGGCTGCGGCAAGAAGGAACCCGCTGAGGATACCTCCCGTGAAACCATCGACATCAACCAGACCAAGCAGGAGCTGACCTTTAATTACAAGACCGGCAATGTTGCCGATGCCGTTGAGGACAGCTCCGCTGGTGATCCTGCAGAGCCGGCGGAATCCTCCGATGCCGGGAGCAGCGCCGAGGCTGTTACCGAGATCGAGGAAGTGACTGAGTTTGTTGCTGTGACCGATGACAAGGGGCAGGATGTCACCGATGCACAGGGCGCTGTGGCAACGGAGCCCGTTGTCAAGGAGACCCGTGCTGTCGTTGCGGCAGAGTCCAGGCAGGACAATCCCGCGCAGGACAACAGCCAGCAGAGCGGCGGACAGCAGGGCGGCCAGTCCGGTTATACGCCTGCGTATGACACCTGTAAGGCTTACTGGCTGGATATGAGCCAGATGGGCGACTATACCTTCAACGGCGAGTTCCTCGTCATCAATTTCAAGGTCAATGACGATGTACCGGACGGCAATTATCCGGTTTCCATCTCCATGACCGATATCGCAAGCTGGGATCTGGTCAAGTATGAGCCGACCAAGATCAACGGCGAGGTAGCGATCAATACGACGCCGACTTCGCAGGAGGATATGCCTTCCAGTGATTTTGCGCTCAAGATCAACAGCGTGGCTGCCAAGCAGGGCGATACTGCAACCGTCACCGTGGATCTGGCTAACAATCCGGGCTTCTGCGGTTTCGTCATCGACATCCAGTATGATACCAATGCGCTGACGATCATCAACGCAAAGGCCGGTGCAGACTTTGATGCTGCGGTCAATGTTGTCAAGTAAGTAACCGAAAAACGCCGGATGCACGGGGAACCGTCACATCCGGCGTTTTTTCATTGGTTCAGCAGCAGGATCCCGATCGTCAGATAGGTCGCATACGCCGTCCACAGCACATAGGGGATATTGAGAAGCCCCGCTGCCCTGCGGATGCGCCAGAACCAGACCGTCATGGCGATCACCAGCAACAGCAGCACAACGATCACCGCCGCTGCGCCGCCAAGCGACCGGAACCGGAAAAATACCGGACTCCACAGGAAATTGACGGCAAGCTGCACCCAGTAGAGTTTCAGGGCAGCGGCGCTCTGCGGATGCTCCGCACGGGCGATGAGATAGGCGGATATGCCCATCAGCGCATACAGAATCACCCATGCCACGGGGAACAGCCATCCCGGCGGTGCAAGCGGCGGGCGCTGCAGCGACTGATAGAAGCTGCCGAAATTACCGCCCGATGCAATGCCGGACAGGGCACCTACGAGCTCGGCGCTGAGAAGATAGATCAGCAGCTCGCTCCATTTGATGCGTTTCATGTCGGATCCCTCCCTTTGGGAATAGTATATGGGAGATCCGGCAGAATATGCAATATTGACAGAACGGAGGAAATCTCATGATTTTTTTATGCTATCCGAAATGTACCACCTGCCAGAAGGCCAGAAAATGGCTCGATGCGAACGGCATCGCCTATGAAGAACGTCACATTGCCGAGCAGAACCCGTCTGCTGCAGAGCTGCGGACATGGCACGAGCGCTCCGGCCTGCCGCTGCGCCGTTTTTTCAATACAAGCGGCATGCTCTACCGCTCGATGGCGCTCAAGGACAAGCTGCCAGGCATGAGCGAGGAGGAGCAGCTTGCACTCCTTGCCACAGACGGCATGCTCGTCAAGCGTCCGATGCTTATCAGCGACCGGTTTGTGCTCATCGGCTTCAAGGAAAGCGACTGGGCGGCTGCGCTGGGAAAATGAGCGCTGCCTGCAGGGGCGGTTTCAAGGGCAGCGCAGCGATGCTGCAGGAGATTCGGGAATAACACGATTACCTAACGGGAAAAGAGCTATGCCTTTCTATGGCATTCATAGTTTCAGGCATCGCAAGCAGATGAAAATACCTTTATCAAATAGCATGCAAATACGCCATGATCCCCCTGCACATTGAAAGCACCGTTAGCATTTTTATGTTAACGGTGCTTCAGCTTGTCGATAAAATCCTTTTTTCTGGTGCCGGCGCACCGGTGAGCGCCCCCCCAGCCAATACCAACAACTTAAGGCAACACCGCACATAGCTGGTGGTGCAGATGCAAGCAGATGCGCCGCCAAGCCGTCAGGCGGGCTTTGTGCGGTGCTGCCTATAATACACGCTCCTTACCCTTACTTTGAAAGCAGCATTTTTTTCATCACGCAAAGATCAAACACATCGAGCTTGCCATCTTCGTAGAGGTCAGCTTCTTTCCAGTTGATCGCTGTCTGTACGACCGTATAAGGTATATTTCCGTGCGGGATATGCAGCACATAGAGACTCAACGCATCAGTGCCGGCATTGACCTGGAACATCAGCGTGACGAATGCGGGAAGCGGGAGCTTGCACCGGCAGATCTCCGACCATTGGAAGCCATATAAAAACAACTGGATATAGGTAATGGCAAAAAACATGATGGTATCACTCATAGCAAACTCCCCAGAAATGCAAGATATTGTTCTCTTGTCTGCGAAAAGCGCCTGCCGCTGACGGGGATCTCATGCCCATTTTTCAGCACAAAGCAAAACCGGCGCAGCTCAGAGACATAATTCATATTTACGCAGAAGCTATGATGGCAGCGCACAAATGACGCCGGCAACAGCGGCTCGATCTCTGCCATGCGCATTCGCAGCGTATATTTCACTGTATCTCCGGCAGTCCGCAGCAGCAGACGCCGGTCGCAGTTTTCGACATAAGTCACGTCCCTGAGGATCAGTGCCTGAATATGCCCCTTTGTCGGGCTGACGATGATCTGCTGCTCCTGAATAGGCAGATGCCGACTGAGTTGCTCCACACAGAGCTGAACACCTTCCGGTCGGAATGGCTTTTTT
>CAMNDR010000242.1 GCA_946535685.1 uncultured Clostridia bacterium
CTCTATGACAAGCAGAATTTTCATTTCAACGAGGAGGCAGACGAAGCAGCCCTCGATGCCTTTCTCCCGCAGTTCTACCACGGCAGGAGCGACCTGCCGAAGATGATCTTGCTTGGCACTCAGGTCGCTGAGATGGATATGCTTGCCGACATGCTTTCAGCGCAGGCCGGCAGGAAGGTAAAGCTCCTTGTCCCGCAGCGTGGTGCCGGCGCAGAGCTGACAGCGATGGCAAAGGAAAATGCCGTTGAGTATATCGCTGTCCACGAGAACCGCACCGGCAAGGAGCTGCTCGCCGTGGAAGCCCTCGGAAAGCTCCTTGGGATGGAGAAAGTCCCGAAGTATATCGAGTCCTATGACATCTCGAATCTGGCATCGGAATCTATGGTCGCCGGTATGGTCGTCTTTGAGAACGGCCGCCCGCTCAAGCGTGCCTATAAGCGCTTTTCCATCAAGGAGAGTGAGACGCAGAATGACTATGCCTGCATGCAGGAGGTCATCCGGCGGCGGCTGAGTCACCTTGGCGACCCGGACGATCCCTATTTTGCGAGACAGCCCGATCTGATCCTGCTCGACGGCGGCAAGGGACATGTCAATGCTGTAGCGCCGATCGTACAGGAGATGGCACCGGAGATCGCCCTCTACGGTATGGTGAAGGATTCCAAGCACCGCACCCGCGCCATTGCTACCGGCGGCGGGGAGATCAGCGTCTCCGGGACGCAGAACGCCTTCCAGCTTCTGACCCGGATCCAGGACGAGGTTCACCGCTATTCCGTGGCGTATATGCACAAAAAGCACAAGAAGCGCACCTTTGCCTCCGAGCTCACGCAGGTCGAGGGGATCGGGGACAAGCTGGCGCAGAAGCTGATGCTGCACTTCAAGACCAAGGATGCCCTGCAGAGCGCCTCTGCTGAGGAGCTCCATGCCGCAGGCGTTTCACAGAAGGTCGCACAGCGTCTTTATGCCCATCTGCACGGGACAGAGGAATGACGGGTGCCCCGCTGGCAGACGTGGTGACAGACATTTCGTCAGGGAAGTTCAATGCTCGCATGATGAGTGCGGCTGTGTTGTTAGATCGGTATGTAATGGAGGTATCTGAAATGGAAGACCGGTTTGAATTTGTGGAAAAGAACGGGGTCATGCAAGGCACACGTATCATTGTTGACAAAGAAACGGGTGTCCAGTATTTGCTGGCTCATTGGACAAATATAGGCGGTCTCACAGTTCTGGTCGATAAAGACGGAAAACCCATGCTTGATCCAAGGTATGCAAAGTAGCATTTTCTGGTATTCCGCAGGAACACTATTGAAAAGAACGTTCCTGCATCGCAGTTTGGCGAAATTGTATTTCGGAACAGAGGAGGAACCGCAATGAGAGTGATTACTGGTACAGCCAAGGGCGTCCGTCTGCAGACGCTCGAGGGGCTTGATGTGCGTCCTACCACGGATCGTGTCAAGGAGGGCATGTTTTCCGCCATTCAGTTTGATATTCCGGGGGCAAGGGTGCTTGATCTGTTTGCGGGCAGCGGACAGCTTGGCATTGAAGCGCTCAGCCGGGGTGCAAAGCAGGCCGTATTTGTGGATCAGTCGGCAAAGTCGCTTGGCGTGGTGAAGGAGAATCTCCAGAAATGCGGCTTCACCGACCGGGTGGAGATCCACCAGAAGACAGCGGAGCAGTACATCCGCACGGCACAGCCCCACAGCTTTGATATGATCTTCCTTGATCCTCCCTATCGGATGGATATTCTGTCCAAAATCCTGCCGGATCTGGTGCCGCTGCTGCGTCCGGAGGGCAGGATCATCGCCGAACATGAAAAAAGTTGTGAAATCCCAGAAAAAATTTTCAATTTATGGTTGCAAAAAGAATATTTTTATGGTAAAATAGTAGTATCAGTGATGAAACTGAACGAGGAGGTGGATCCGTGAGAAGAATAGCGGTATGTCCCGGCAGCTTTGATCCTGTGACGCTTGGACATCTCGACATTATCACGAGAGCATCCACGCTGTTCGATAAGGTGATTGTACTGATTTCAACGAATGCAGCTAAGAGTGCAGCGAGTTTCACGACCACGGAGCGCATGGTCATGATCGCCGAGGCAACAGCGCATCTGGACAATGTGGTCATTGATGTGCTTGACGGGCTTCTGGTAGATTATGTAAGGCGTGTGCATGCGGTTGCGATCGTCAAGGGTCTGCGGGCAGTGAGTGATTTCGAGTATGAATTTCAGATGGCACTGACCAACAAAGTGCTGTATGAGGGCGCAGAGACCGTATTTTTGACGACGAGCAAAGAAAACATGTACCTGAGTTCGAGCGTAGTAAAGCAGGTGGCGTACTTCGGGGGCGACATCAGCCCGTTTGTGCCGGAGTGCATTCTTGACAACATTCAGAAGCGATTGATTAAGGAGGATCACGATGAGTATTGATGAAATTTTAGATGACATGGATGAACTGCTGGACAAGGCATCTGCAGTTCCGTTTGCTTCCCATAAGTCCATCATTGATGGCGAGCGCCTGCGGGAGCTGATCTCAGATATCCGGCTGAACATGCCGCAGGAGATCAAGCATGCAAAGATGGTAGCCTACGATCGTGACCGCATTATCAAGGAAGCAGAGGCAAAGGCCGAGCAGATCGTGCGTCAGGCGGAGGAGCGTGCCAAGGTGATCGTTTCCGAGGAGGCCATCGTCCGTGAGGCCAAGAACCGTGCTGTCGAGGTCGTGACCAAGGCAAAGGCAGACTGCGATGCCATGAGAGCTGCAGCCAGCGCAGATGTGGCCAAGGCACAGAGCGAGTGCGAGGCCATCAAGCAGGCGACCGATGCCTATGTGGCAAACCGCTTCAAGGAGACTGAGGCTTATTATCAGACGGCTCTCAGTGATGTACAGGAGCGCAGAACCAAGCTCGAGCGCCTCAGAAAGCGCAAGGCAGATGCACCGGACAATTCCAAGAAAAATACAGACATTGATGTCTGATGCCTGAAAAACCGTATAGGCAGCACCGCACAGAGCTGGTGGTGCAGATGCGCAGCCAGATTTTTCGTCAGATTGTAT
>CAMNDR010000243.1 GCA_946535685.1 uncultured Clostridia bacterium
GAAACGAGGCGGCTATATGTCAAAAAAAGTGGCAGTCATTATGGGCAGCGACAGTGATTTCCCGGTCGTGAAGGCAGCAGTGGAAAAGCTCAAGTCCTTTGGCGTACCGTATGAAGTCCATGTCATGTCCGCACACCGTACACCGGATGCGGCAGCGGATTTTTCCAAGCATGCAGCGGAAAACGGTTTTGGTGTCATCATCGCTGCAGCAGGCAAGGCAGCTCATCTGGGCGGCGTGCTTGCAGCACATACGATACTTCCGGTCATCGGCATCCCGATCATGTCAACAGCGCTTGACGGAATGGATGCATTGCTGGCGACCGTACAGATGCCTCCGGGCATCCCGGTGGCGACCGTCGGCATTGACGGCGCAGCCAATGCAGCGATCCTTGCCGTACAGATGCTGGCACTGTCCGATGCATCCCTTGCAGAAAAGCTGCAGGCAATGAAGGAAGACATGGCGGCGGGCGTTGCAAAGAAGGACGCAGCCATGCAGGAACTGGTAAAATCCCTGTAATCAGGGTTTATACATCGTTAATGGAGGTAATGGAAATGGAAAATGTTGTGAAGGGCGAGCAGCTCTACGAGGGCAAGGCCAAGAAGGTCTATGCGACCAATGATCCGGATCTGGTGATCGTGGACTACAAGGATGATGCGACTGCATTCAACGGCGAGAAGAAGGGCACCATCGCCGGCAAGGGTGTCATCAACAACCGCATGACCAACTACATGTTCGGCCTGCTTGAGAAGGAAGGCGTTCCGACGCATCTGGTCGAGGAGCTTTCCGAGCGTGAGACGCTCGTGAAGAAGGTCTCCATCGTACCGCTCGAAGTCATCATCCGCAACGTGGCAGCCGGCAGCTTCTCCAAGAGAATGGGCGTGGAAGAGGGCAGAAAGCTCCTGACCCCGATCCTCGAATTCAGCTACAAGAACGATGATCTGGGCGATCCGTTCATCAACGATTACTATGCACTCGCACTGGGTCTGGCAACCAGGGAAGAGCTCGATACCATCGCAAAGTATGCCTTCAAGGTCAATGAGTTCATGGTTGGCTTCTTCAAGAAGCTCAACATCGACCTGATCGACTTCAAGATCGAGTTTGGCCGCACTTCTGACGGCACCATCATCCTGGCTGATGAGATTTCCCCGGATACCTGCCGTTTCTGGGACAGCACCACTCACGAGAAGCTCGACAAGGATCGCTTCCGCAGAGACCTGGGCAATGTCGAAGAGGCATACCAGGAGATCATGAAGCGTCTGATGGGAGAATAATATGGGCGGATTTTTCGGAGCAGCATCCGAAAACGACTGCATCACGGACGTCTTTTTCGGAACGGACTACCATTCCCACCTTGGCACACGCCGCGGCGGTATGGCTGCTTATTCTACAGAAAAGGGATTCCAGCGTGCGCTGCACAGCATTGAGAACTCCCCCTTCCGTACCAAATTTGAGGAAGATGTGGCGACCATGCAGGGCAAGCTCTGTATCGGCTGCATCAGTGACACAGACCCGCAGCCGATCATGATGCGTTCCAAGAACGGGCTTTTTGCCGTTGTCAGTGTCGGCATCATCCGGAATGCGAAGGAGCTGATTGATGAACTGCTCGAAGGCGGTTCTCCCAGCTTTGAGACCATGAGCTCGGGCAATATCAATTCGGGCGACCTGATCATGACGCTGATCTCCCAGAGAGGGAACATCGTCGATGGCATCCGTTATGCACAGGAGAAGGTTCTCGGCACGATGAACATGATGATCCTGACACAGGATGGCATCATCTGTGCCCGTGACAGGTACGGCCGCCTGCCCATCATCATCGGCAAGCGCGGCGACGGTTATTGCTGTTCGATGGAGTCTTTTGCATTCCAGAAGCTGGGCTATTACACCCACAAGGAACTGAAGGCGGGCGAGATCGTCAAGCTGACGGCAAAGTCCTGTGAAACGCTGTCTCCCGGTACGGATGACCTGCATATCTGCTCGTTCATGTGGACATATTACGGCTATCCGAATGCCGTTTATGAAGGCGTGACCGTGGAGACGATGCGCACCCGCAACGGCGAGATCATGGCGCAGAACGACATCGACAACGGCTGCCTGCCGGACGTGGATTATGTCTGCGGCGTTCCGGATTCAGGCACACCGCATGCGATCGGTTATGCGAACCGCAGCGGCATCCCGTTTGCACGCCCGTTCATCAAGTATACCCCGACCTGGCCGAGAAGCTTCATGCCGACCAGCCAGACCCTCCGCAACCAGGTGGCCAAGATGAAGCTCATCCCGGTTCACGAGCTGATCGAGGGCAAGCGCCTGCTGTTCGTGGATGACAGCATCGTGCGCGGCACCCAGCTGCGTGAGACCGTTGAATTCCTGTACGAGAACGGCGCCAGGGAAGTGCATATGCGCTCCGCATGTCCGCCGATCATGTACGGCTGCAAATACCTGAATTTCTCCAGAAGCACCTCCGAAATGGAGCTGATCGCCCGTCAGGTCATCGATGCACTCGAAGGCTCTGAGGGGATCCGGTACCTTGCGGAGTACAGTGATTCCCGCACCGAGAGAGGCAAGAAGCTCCGTGATGAGATCTGCCGCCGGCTGAAGCTGACGAGCCTGGAATTCCAGTCGCTCCCCGGCACGATCAAGGCGATCGGCAGACCGGAATGTGAGCTGTGTACCTACTGCTGGACGGGAAAAGAGGATTCCGAACCCGAGTTTACATCACCGCTCTGTGACGCATAAGGGCAGTCTGTCTGCGTCAGGAAGGCCGGCGCTGACAAGCCGGATGGCCCGCAGCTCCTGCATATGGACACGGAACGCTGATGTACGAACGAAATACACGAGCCGAGGCACAGCTTTTTCCTGCCTCGTGTCAATAGGAGGAAATCCATGAGTAAAAGTTTTTCTGAGAGTTACAAGAAAGCCGGAGTGGATGTGACTGCCGGCTATGAGGCTGTCAAGCTGATGAAGCAGCACATCGCCCGGACGAATATTCCCGGTGTGCTGTCCGGCATCGGCGGTTTCGGCGGTCTGTTCGAGCCTGATCTGACC
>CAMNDR010000244.1 GCA_946535685.1 uncultured Clostridia bacterium
CATTGAAAACGGCAATGTCTATATCGCACAGCCGCCGCTGTTCAAGGTCGAGCGTGATACCAAGACCAAGAAATACCAGAAGGTGCGCTATGCCTTCTCCGATGAGGAACGTGACCGCTACATTGAGGAGCTGCGTGAGGAGGACGGCAAGTCCTTCAAGCTGCTGGTACAGCGGTACAAGGGTCTTGGTGAGATGGATTCCGAGCAGCTCTGGGAGACGACCATGAATCCGGAGACCAGAACCATTCTCCGTGTCAAGATGGAGGATGCGGTCAAGGCTGACGAGATCATCACCATCCTGATGGGTGACAAGGTCATGCCGAGAAAGGAATACATCGAGAAATATGCGAGAACGGTATCCAATCTCGATATCTGAGGAGTGAACACATGTCAGAACCGACAACAGAGGGCATGCTCCTCGAAAAGCAGTATAAAATCCCGTTTGAGATGTTCCGGGAGGCATTTACCGCCTTTCAGAAGCGGTTTGTGTATCCGAGAACGTATCTTGTGATGGGACTGCTGCTCGTGATCTGCGGGATCTATGCCTGGTTCATCGTCAACGGCGGGGAAAATGCCAACCGGACGCTGTACTGCATGATCATCCTGTTTTGTCTCATCATGATGTTTTTCCAGTGGTTCACGCCGCTGAAGGCAAGACGGACGCTCATGGAGGGCGTGAAGGAGATCGAGAATGACGAGTACCGGCTGCGGATCTTTCCGGAATATCTGGAGATCGGCACGATCCTGCCGCCGGAGGATGCCAAGGCAGCAGAGACGGATGATCTGTTCGATGATACGCCGGAGGAGGATTTCTCAGGGACACGCATCCACTACAACAAAGGGCTGCATGTGGACGAATATGCAGGATTTTTCCTGATCTATCAGCAGAAATCCATGATCTATGTCGTTCCGAAGTCCGCTTTTTCCGAAGAAGAACTCGAGATCCTGCGGGTGCATTTTTACAAGCGTCTGGAAAAAAACTACAGTTCCCGTATCAAGAAATAAGATGCTTTTCCCCCGCTTTGTGCTACAAAGCGGGCGGGGTCCAGGGGCAGAGCCCCTGGCAGGGGTTTAGGGGACGGAGTCCCCTGACGACGCCGCAAGGCGGCGAAACACTCTTTAACCAGAGGTGAAAACATTGAGTAACGAAATCAACAACGAGACCCAGGAAACAACTGAAAAGCTGCAGCCGAAGGTCATTCCGGTCGATGTGGCGGATGAGATGCATGACTCCTTCCTTGCATACGCAATGTCGGTCATCATTTCCCGTGCGCTGCCGGATGTCCGTGACGGTCTGAAGCCGGTTCACCGCCGTATCATTTACACGATGTTTGAGAACGGCCTGACACCGGAAACGCCCTACAGAAAGTGCGCCGATACGGTCGGTGCTGTGCTGGGTCGTTACCATCCGCACGGTGATGCTTCGGTCTATGATGCACTGGTGCGTCTGGCGCAGGACTTTTCTCTGCGCTATAAGCTGGTAGACGGCCACGGAAACTTCGGTTCCATCGACGGCGACCCGCCTGCTGCCTACCGTTATACAGAGGCCAGAATGTCGAAGCTCTCGCTGGAAATGGTCGCTGATATCAACAAGGATACCGTTGACTGGACAAGCAACTACGACGATCGTCTGAAGGAGCCTGTGGTGCTGCCTTCCCGGTATCCGAACCTGCTGGTCAACGGCTCTGTCGGCATCGCTGTCGGCATGGCGACCAATATCCCGACGCATAACCTCGGTGAGGTCATTGACGGCCTTGATCTGCTCATCCGGAATCCGGACTGCACGCTCGACGACCTCATGGAATGCATCAAGGGGCCGGATTTTCCGACCGGCGGCATCATCATGGGCAAGGCCGGCATCCGTGCTGCCTACGGCACAGGCCGGGGCAAGATCATCGTCCGTGCCAGGACGGAATTTGAGGAGATCAAGGGCAAGCAGCACATCATCGTGACCGAGATCCCCTACATGGTCAACAAGACACGCCTTGTCAAGCACATCGCTGAGCTCATCAACGAAAAGCGCATCGAGGGTGCGACCTTCGTGCGGGATGAATCCGGCAGAGACGGTATGCGCATCGTCATCGGCCTGCGCAAGGATGCCATCCCGGATATCGTGCTCAACAAGCTGTTCAGCTATACACAGCTCCAGGATACCTGCAGCGTGAATATGCTCGTGCTGGCAGACGGCACCCCCAAGGTGCTCACCCTCAAGCAGGTGCTGGAGCACTACCTCGCATTCCAGGTGGATGTCATCACCCGCCGCACAAAGTTTGATCTCGATAAGGCGCTCAAGCGTGCGCATCTGCTGCAGGGCTTCATGCTCGCTGCGGACTATATCGACGAGGTCATTGCCATTCTGCGTTCTTCCTCCAATATCCAGGAAGGTAAGGAACGCCTGATGGAGCGCTTCCAGGATGTGGATATGATCGCACTGCTCGAACGTTCGCAGTATGACTTTTCCAAGCTGAATCTGCCGCATACCATTGGCCTTTCCGAGGAGCAGGCAGAGGCCATCGTGCAGATGCGTCTCGGTGCATTGACCGGTCTGGAGCAGCAGAAGATCATGGATGAACTGTACGAGATCTGCGAAAAGATCTCTGAATATGAGAATATTCTTGCCGACAAGCAGAAGATCTACGAGATCATCTCCAATGAGCTCGGTGTGATCCGCCGGAAGTTCGCTGACGATCGCCGCACGGAGATCACCGCCGTTTCGGGCGAGGTGGACATTGAAGCACTGATCGAGATGGAGGACTGCGTTGTCACCTATACCGATAAGGGCTATGTGAAGCGCATTGCACTCGATGAGTACAAGACCCAGCGCAGAGGCGGCAGAGGCGTGCAGGGCATGAAGCAGCGTGAGGAGGATTTTGTCTCCGAGATGTTCATCTGCTCGACGCATGACAATATCCTGTTCATCACCAACAAGGGCTATATGCACAAGCTCAAGTGCTATGAGATCCCGGACGGCTCGAAGGCATCGAGGGGCTTCCACTTTGCCAACCTGCTCAATCTGCAGGAGGGCG
>CAMNDR010000245.1 GCA_946535685.1 uncultured Clostridia bacterium
TACGGCGGAGCTGACCCGTCTGCAGGAGCGCAGCGCCCGGAACGGTCTTGCGGAGCTGACCATCCGTGTCACGAACCAGTCCGGCAAGCATGTCCTGACCGGCATTACCGAATGCATTGTCAAGAAGCGTCCCTACCGTTTCTATGGCTGGGAATGCGCCATGAGCCCGAATGTTTCCGGCAGCTTTTCAGGCATCACCAGCCCGCAGAAGCTGTATGATGCGCTGTCCCACATCTGGTGCGAATACACCTGCGCCCCCCGCTTGCGGGAGAAATGGAGCGAGGAAGACCCGACCCTCGGCCAGTGCTCGATCACCGCATTTCTCGTGCAGGACATCTTCGGCGGCAAGGTCTATGGCGTGCTGCGGCCGGGCGGGAATTATCACTGCTATAACGTCATCGGCGATGCCGTCTTTGACCTGACCAGCGAGCAGTTCGGTGATGAAGTGCTTGACTATACGGACAATCCTGAGCAGAGCAGGGAAGTCCATTTTACAAAGACTGAAAAATACGAGCGCTACCTCTTTCTGAAAGAAGCACTCCGGAAGTATCTGGAGGAAAGTGAACCATGAAACTGATGCAAAAGCTCCTGCCGCCGCCGGCTGTCACGGACGACATCCCGGAAAAGATCCATAAGCGCCTGCATTTCGTCTATTTCTTTCTCAAATGCATGGGAGTCGTGTTTGTTTTTCTGATCCTCTGGAGCTTTGTGCCGATGCTCCTCAGCATGGTAGACAGCGACATCCCGGATAAGGCGACCGCAGAATCGCCATTCCTGCGCCATGAATACTGCGGCACCTTCTTTGTGGAGATCAATCCTGAGAACAGCTTTGCCTCCCAGCAGGCCTATGAGGATTATCTGGCAGCAGGGCAGCCGGAAGAAACGCCGCATACCCCGCTGCAAACGGCACTGAAGATCACAGGATGGCTGCTTGAAGGCGCGGCGATTGCACTTTGCCTGTTCAAAAAGAAGGTCAAAGAAAAGCTCCCCGAAAGTGCCTTCCGCTATCTGGTGGTGGGACTGCTGTTTGTGGGATCCTGGCTGTTTTCTCAGCATATCATGAATGCGATGCTGATCCTGTTGATCGTGATGCTGTTCAGTGCGTTGCGCAGCGGTGACAGAAAGACGCTGTTCAGTGAAAGGGCATCGGATTTCTTTCTCATTGCAGGGCTTGTCTGGCTCATCGGCAACATCTACATGGACATCGACGGATTCCGGAATATGTATCATGCGACCGCTGAGGGGCTGACAGGTGTGTTCGCGCATCCGAGGTATTATTGCCATCTCTACAACATTGCAGCCATTCCTGTGATCGTGTTCAGCGGCGGTCTGATACTCCGGCGGCACGAGCTGCATCTGCGGCAGGAAAGTACTGTCATCAATGCCAGGCTCCTGAACGTCACCGCATGGATGACCGCAGGCGGAACCGCCGCATTCACGCTCTACCGCATGGGCGTGCGCATCTATGAGCTGGTGAAGATTTTGTCCGGTGCTGCTTACAGCGTTTGGCTCCCGTTTACGGTCATGGACGTACCGTATAACCGTCTTGTGGAGCTTCCCTATGACCTTGCAAATACGCCGGAGGACTACCGGAATGTCATCGTGTTCCGCTTTGTCAAGGATTTCCCTGTGGCGATTTTGTCCGCCGTGGCGGTATACTTCTTTGTCAGATTCCTGCTGGCGGCTGCCAAAGCTGAGCTGAACACACCGCAGAACAGAAAACGCCTGAATATCGCTATTATCATGCTGCTCATCGCATCCCTCTGGTTTAACGGCATGGGATTCGCAGAGCTTGGCTTCTTTGACAACGGCTTTACCGGTGTCTATGGCGATGTGACCTATACCATCGCCCTTCGGTCAATGACGGAACCGGCGCTCTATGCACTGATACTCTGGTTTTTAAAGAATTTTTTGCAGGCGGTGCCTGCTGCTGATCTGAAAAAGGAGGAGATCGTATGAAAAGAATCGTGGTTGCTATCTGTAGTATCGCAATGCTCCTGGCGGGGACGGCATCTGTTCCGGCATCGGCGGCGCTTTCGGAGAGTACGCTGAAAAGCCGGCTGCAAGCTTCCAGCCGCTATAAAATGGACGGCTGGGTTTACCGGGATTTTGACGGGAACGGCGTCAAGGAGGGGTTTGCGGCTTTCGTGGAATATGGCTCAGAACCGGAGGTGCGTGAGGTACGCTTTGTGGATGCCAACGGCAACACACGACTGATGACGGAAGACATCGGTGCCTATTTGCAGGGCGATCCGACGGTTGTTACAATGGACGGGAAATACTTTGTCAGCTTCGATACCGGAACCGGTGCAGGTATCGGGTCAGATATGTTCGGCGTCAGGAGCGGACAACCCTATGAGCTGAAGATTTCGGGGCATACCTCGTGCCTGATACAGAAGGGAAGCTCGGTCTATACTTACCGCACGACCACGGAATTATCACAGGATCAGGTGGTGCTGCACTATGACAAGGCCAGTCAGGAATTCAGCAAGGATGAGATCTATTATTTTACGGTCTGGGAGTACGGCAATTCGCATGAACTCAGTCACTATGGAGGCTATGCACGGCATATTTCTATCCCACAGAAGGATTATGCGGGAAGGACAATTACTTCAATTGCTGAACGTCCGCTCACCAATGAGGGATTTTATGACAGCATCACGATTCCCCGCACTGTGACGAGCATCGGTGACCAGTCGATTGGCTATTATTATGACCTATCGTCCTACACGAACAAGCGTATGAACGATCTTGTGATCCGGGGCTATTCCGGCACTGCGGCCGAGCGCTATGCCTCCGCAAACGGCTTCCGTTTCTTTGCGCTGGATCAGCATTCTTTGCCCACCGGCGATATGAACACCGACAGCAAGACAAACGCCTCTGATGCTTCCCGGATCCTCATTGCCGCTGCCCGGCTCGGCTCCGGCAGCAGCAGCGGCATCGACTTCGCCATGGCGGTGGGTCAGGAAAGCGGGAAATACGTATCCTATTTCAAGAACTTCGGAACCGCCATGCTCCATTACGA
>CAMNDR010000246.1 GCA_946535685.1 uncultured Clostridia bacterium
GCAGACGGATATGCCGCTGCTGCTGATGCTTTATGCCAACACGATCTTCCGCACGGGCACGGACAAGTTCTTCGCACGGTGCAGAGAGGCCGGCATTGACGGCGTGATCGTGCCGGATCTGCCGTTTGAGGAGCACGATGAATTTGCAGATGCCTGCAAGGCGAACGGCGTGTACAACATCAGCCTTGTGACACCGGCAAGCCATGGCCGCATTGCGAAGATCGCAGCCGCAGCAGAGGGCTTTCTGTACTGCGTATCTTCCACAGGCGTGACGGGTGTGCGGGATCAGTTCAGCACGGATTTTGATGCGTTTTTCAACGAGATCAAGGCATCTGCGAAGATCCCGTACTGTGTCGGCTTCGGCATCCGGGACGGCAAGCGGGCAAAGCAGATGGGCAGCTACTGCGACGGCGTGATCGTCGGCAGTGCGATCGTCAACCAGGTGGCAGCTAACGGCACCGGAGCAGTCCCTGAGATCGTCAAGGTCTGCCAGGATCTGCGCAGCGGCCTGGATCAGGCATAAGAGGTGAGACCCAGCCCCTCCCCCAGCGGGGAGGGGATTCAGTCTGTCAAAAAAGCTATTTTGCAGGGTTCGGGGCGGCAGCCCCGATCGGGGTGCAGGGGCCGAAGGCCCCGCAATATAGCCCCTCCCCCAGTGGGGGAGGGGTTGGGGTAGGGGCACTCACCGGTGCGCCAGCACCAGAAAAAGGACTTTATTGACAAGCTGCAGCCCCTCCCCCAGCGGGGAGGGGCTTTTTGCATGGTATAGCAAAAAAATCCCTCTCCCTGTCCGGGAGAGGGATGAAATGTGGGGTTACTTCGGCATATGATACTTCTTCTGGAAGTCTTCCTTGATGACTGCGAGGCGCTTCTGATCCTCGATGCGCTTGACGTGCGCTTCTTCCTGGATCTGCTTGGTCTCCTCGATACCGGTCATGATCGTCTGCCATGTCTTTTCGAGGGTCTCGATCTGGATGGAGCTGCCGGATGCCAGACGTGCTGTCATCTTGGACTGCTCGACCGTGTTCTGCGCATTCTTGATGAGCATCTCGTTGGTCTTCTCGTCGAGTGCGGCCATCGCCTCGGCCTGGATCTTCTGGCGCTTGAGCAGGATCGCCTGTGCAAGTGCCTGCTTGAAAACCGGCAGTGTCACGATGAAGGCGGAATTGATCTTGCGGATGAGGTTGTAGTTGCTGAATTCCATCGTTTTCAGCATCGGGATGGACTGCATTGCCACGCTCTCAGCCGTCCGCAGATCCTGCACACGCTGCTCCAGCATCATCAGCGCCTGGTTGAGCTGTGTGATCTCAAACTGGATGGATTCATCACCGCTGGCCTGATAATCTGCCGTGCGCTGTGCGATATAATCTTCGATCTCCTTGCAGCCCTGCTCGCCGGCGATGATGTACTTCACCAGCTCATGGTAGTATTCCACATTGGCATTGAACATCTCGTCGAGGGAACGGTTGGACTGCTTGATCTCATCTTCATATTTGCGGAGCTGGACGAAGATCTTGTCCACCTCGCCGCCCATGGTCTGGTACTTGGCAAGGATCTTGTCGAGCTGCTTGCGCATACCGCCGAACAGCTTGCCGAAGAAAGAGGGATCGTCCTTGATCTCCTCAATGTCGAATTTCGACATGATGTTGGCAAGCGTCTTGAGCAGCTCACTTGAGCCGTCAAGCTGGGACATATTCATGCTGTTGAGCACCATGTCCGAAGACTTGGAGATCTGCTCGGCTGCTTCAGCACCAAAGGTCACGATGGTATCCAGGTTGTAGACCTCGATCTGTGCGGAGATCGCCTCGACCTCGGGCGTATGTGCAAGCTGCGTGTTCAGCTGGCTGCGATCCGCCACGATGTCATACTGCGTGGGTGCCGGCTCCACATTGGGTGCTGCTGTTCCGGCAGGCTCAGCCGTGGTGATGATGGGCTGCTCAGGTTTTCCAAAATTCAGTGCCATGTCATTTACCTCTTTTCCTGAAAATTGATGTCCAGGATCCGCTCTTTTTTGCCTTTTTCGCCTTCTCAGTCAGGCGCTTCAGGTCAGGAGCGGACAGATCATAGACATACTCACCGATCTGGTGCTCCTCAAGCAGTCCCGGAGTAAAATATTTTTCTACACTCTGATAGCCTGTCGGTACCAGAAACAGCACATCAAAGCCGATCAGGTGCAAAAATGCTGCAATGACCGCATCCTGCGGAGAAATGAGCGCTTCGCCCGTGTTTACATACACGAACTTCGGCGGCACTTTTGTGAAGTCAAACCGCTGGATCAGGCGGATCAGCTCGATATCCAGGCTCAGGATGGTCGATGCGATCAGGAATTCTGCGCCGGTGATGCCGGTGATGATCCTGCCGTCGATCAGGAGCTGGAGCTTTTCGAGAATATGATCCTGCATCTCTTCACGCAGGAAGCCGTACTGATAGGACGGATGGCTCCGGATCCGCTGCTTGTCGAGCCGTCCCCGGTTGAAGAACTCGCCAACGGTATTCTGCAGCGGGCTCGGGATCAGCGAGGAACGGTAAGGAACCTTGGTCACGGCGAAGGTGTCCTCGGTGATGAGCTCCTTGACATCTGCCCAATAGGCATTGACATCGGAATCCTTCACGCCGGAGACCTTGGCAAAGATGACCGGAATGCTGACGGTCTGGTTGGAAACGTCAAAATTCGGCCGGAAACGGGATTCTTCCTTCCAGAGGAGTGCGATCTCTTCATACATCGTCCGCAGCGTCACTGCATTGGCTCTGCCATATTGCTGGGTGCGGTACATGCCGGTATCCTCATAGAGCATGGAATCCAGTTCACGCTCTGCATGATAGGCAGTCGTTCCCACGACGATCTGGGAAGGATCCGTCGGATAGATATTCTGCACGAGGCTGTCCGGGAAGCTGACTTCCCGCAGTGCCGGATCCTGCAGGCAGCAGGTCTTGTTCAGGTCGGGCACCAGAATGAGGATGTCTACCGGCAGCCGGGAGAGGTACCGGATGAACAGCGCTTCCTTTTCGTCCCGGCATCCGCC
>CAMNDR010000247.1 GCA_946535685.1 uncultured Clostridia bacterium
TGGTAGCCTTCTTGTCGCCGAAGCCGAGCTGAACAGCCGCATAGCCGTCGTTCTCTACAGTCTTCACCTGTACAACGACGCAGGGGCCAGCCTCAACAACGGTAACCGGGATTACCTTGCCGTTTTCATCAAAGATCTGCGTCATGCCGATCTTCTTGGCGATAATACCTTTTTGCATTGTGTTTCCTCCTTGTTTGGTTATTGGTCGGGATTCCGACTTGACCAGGCCATTGGTCAGCGCCGTCACGGCTTCTGACATGACCGGGATTCAATCGCACCTCCCACTTTGCATCCGGGAAGTGCCAGCCGCAGAACGTGGGAGCTTACTTAGCCTCCATCACGATGTCCACACCTGCGGGGAGCTCGAGCTTCTGGAGTGTTTCCATCGTCTTGGGAGTGGGACGGAGAACATCAATCAGACGCTTGTGGGTGCGCTGCTCAAACTGCTCACGGCTATCCTTGTACTTGTGTACGGCTCTCAGGATGGTTACGATCTCCTTTTCAGTGGGGAGCGGGATAGGACCGGATACAGAAGCGCCGCTTCTCTTGGCTGCCTCAACGATCTTCGCTGCAGCAGAATCCACAGTTGCGTGCTCATAGCCCTTGATCTTGATTCTGATCTTTTCGCTTACTGCCATTTCTTTCTTTCGCCTCCTTGAGTGGTCTGGAGGGCGGTTTCAGGATCACTGTGACACCCTGCCGGGTGTTCCCTGCTCTTTTATGTGAAAAAACCGAAATCCGACGCGGATTCCGGGCAAAGAGCAGACATGCACACTGACAGCGCAGATATCCCGTCGTAACCCGGAATGAGCCTGCAAGAGCCCCGGCTGTCGGTTTGCACATACTGTGTCAGCTATCCTTGTCGCCCGGTTTAAAATCGGACATACTCCGTGAAAATTCCCCGGCAGACCGCCGGCAACCTTTCACTTCAACGCATATCGTGTCCAGCCTGAGCTGAACCTTATACAGTATACCATACTTTCTATATAATGTCAAGCATTCCGGAAGAATTTCACGCCCGAAATTGTAAACTTTTTGTGAACATCCGGATTTTATGCATTCCGCCGAATTTTCGCCCTTCATTTGTGCAGTATGACGGACTGCAGCAGTGCAAAACTGCCGCAGTCCCATTCCTCACATCTTCCCTTTATAATAGAAGAACGCCCCGAAAACCGCAGCCGCAAGCACCTGCAGCACGCAGAACAGTGTCAGGCTGACGATCATGCTGAAAAAGGCGCTCACAATGATCCCCAGGTACAGCACCACGAGCAGGATCAGGCAGGCTGCGCGGCTGGTTTCTCTCCCGATCGCCTGATTCCGCTCATCCGTCGCCTTGATGTACTGTTCCCGCAGCTTGTCCTCATTTTTCAGCAGCATCGTCATTCTTGCTGCAAAGAATGCCCCGATGAGGATTCCTGCGACCAGCACACCCGCCAGCAGTCCCCTGGCATATTCCGAAACATCCCCCGCCAGGCTTCTGATCAGCCATGTGCTGCTCGGTGCCGCGAGACACATACTGATCGCCATTCTCTGCCGGAACGTCACCTTTTTGCGATATTCTTCCATCGTCATCGTAATCACTCCTTATAAATTCTCATCGCCCTCAAAGACAAACAGTTCCTCGATCGTGATCCCGAAGAATTGTGCCGCCTTGTGAGCGAGCGTCAGGGAAGCGTTGTACTTCCCGCTTTCCAATGAAATGATGGTCTGCCGTGTGACCCGCAGTGCATCCGCAAGCTCCTGCTGGGTGACCTTGCGTGCCTTCCGCAGCTCCTGGATCCTGTTCTGCAAGCACTCACCTCCCAAAGTCATATGTAAAGTTCACCTTACAAATTTAGTATAGCACACTTTACATGTTTTGTCAAGTCCCCTTTACATATTTTTTCATTTTCCGATATTCTCCATGCTATTGACAAAATCCGTCATTCCCGCTATAATAATAGGTATAATCCACCAACGAAAGTGAGGCTCATTATGTCTGCTGTATATACACAATGGACAGCCGTCTGGGGCAACGCCACCTCCATCCGTCTGCGCCGGCCTGAAAACTACGGCCGTGACCTGACCCTGCGCTACCCCGTGACCATGCTGCTTGACGGCTCCGCCATCCGCATCACGCTGGACAATTTCTGCGGTACAGTCCCCGTGACCGTCACCTATGTCACCATCGCCCGCATCGGGGAAGGCTCCACCGTGCAGCTCAGTTCCATCCGTCGCCTGACCTTTGACGGCAGCGAGCAGGTCACGCTCCAGCCCGGCGGGCGCATCAAGAGCGATCCGCTGCCCTACCGCATCGAGCGCGGCGAGCAGATCGCAGTCAGCCTGTATTTTGCAGATTTCACCGAACTGCGTTCCGCCGTCAGCATCACCGGCCCGCTTTCCGGCGGCTATTTTGCAGTCGGCGATTTTGCAGACTGTGCCGAGCTCCCGCAGGATCTTTCCAACAAGACCAATGTCTATTATTTCCTGACCGACATCGAGCTGGAGACCGACCAGAACTGCCGCACCATCATCTGTTACGGCGACTCCATCACCGCCCAGGCGTGGCCTGACTATCTCATGCAGCGTCTGCTCCGGCAGGAGAAAGGCCATACCGCCGCCGTCCGCAAAGCAGCAAGCGGCACCCGGATCCTGCGCCAGTACGACTGCATCACCTACGACTCCTACGGTCTCAAGGGCAGCACCCGCTTCCCGCACGAGATCCCGGTTGCCGGCGCTGACACTGTCATCATCCAGCACGGCATCAACGACATCATCCACCCGGTCGGCACGGACACCAATCCCTTCCGTCCGTGGAGCGACCTGCCGACCACAGACGAACTGATTGACGGCCTGCGCAAATACATCGGCTATGCCAAGGACTGCGGCCTGAAGGTCTGGCTCGGCACGCTCCTGCCCATCGAAGGCTGGCGGACATATGCGCCCTTCCGCGAGAAGCTGCGCTCCGAGCTGAACGAATGGATGCGCACGACCAAAGAGGTCTCCGGCTGTATTGATTTCGACGCAGC
>CAMNDR010000248.1 GCA_946535685.1 uncultured Clostridia bacterium
TCATCGGATTTACTGCTCCAGCAGCAGCCGCTTCATCAGGCCGAGATCAAAGACATTGACCTCGCCGTTCTGATCGACGTCGGCTGCAGCGAATTTTGCATCGTTGAAGGCAAGCCGCTTGTGCAGATACTTCTGCAGCGCCACCAGATCGAGCGTATCGACCTTGCCGTCCTGGGTGATGTCGCCGGTGAGCACGCCCTCTGCCAGATTGTCGAAATCCAGCCAGAGCTGCACATCCTTGCTGTCGGGGGCATAGGCGGGGGAACTGGTATTCTGGGACGCAAGCTCGGCAGCGGTGAGCGCCTTGCTGTAGACCCTGACTTCATAGAAATCTGCCTGCGATTTTCTGCCGGTATCCGGGCAGGCGCCGATCGTCAGCGGATAGTTTGATGCGGCAACGCCTGCTGTCGTGCCGACTGCCTGCTCACCGAGCATCTTGCCGTCTGCATAGACACGCAGCACATTGGCCTGTGCATCATAAATGCCCGCAACCTGGTGCTTTGTGCCGATCCAGCCGGAGCCGGTGTTCATCTCGCAGTAGAGCGAACGCCATGCGCCGCCTGCATAGACGAAGAAATCCAGCGAATTGTTCCGGGTGCGCAGTGCAAAGGCGCTGTCGCCCTTGCCGGCGAACATGTTGAAATCCGGATTGCCGGTCGGTACCACATTGACCTCGACCGTGAAGGAATTGTTGCCGGACAGGCACTTGTCGAGATCCGAGCCCTGCGGAACGGAGAGCGAGCCGCTGACGGAATTGCCGGCGGAGGATTCCTTGTAGGATGCGCTGCCGCCCGGAACGGTCAGGGCGTTCCGGCTCTTGTCCTGGAAGCTCACGCCGTCGGAACGGAGCTTTGCAACCTGAGCGGAGCGCTGTGCATCGGTGCCGGTGCTCGGCATGAGCGTGAAGCCCCAGTGATACGTATGATTCGAGGGGAGGCGGTACTTGTTCAGCGTTGCCGGGCCGCAGGTGGCCGAGCCCGTGCCCATCGAGCCGTAGTCGATGCTCAGCACGGTCTTATCCCGCGGGCTGAGCTTGTAGGGATGGTCTGCTGCCTGTAAGTCGCTCGGCAGGAAGTGCAGCGCGGAGGCTTCGATCGTGCTGTCTGCAGCGACGAGGAGCGCACTTGCATTCTTCGGATTCTGCACGCTGATCCACTTGACATCGGTCAGGTTGCCGCAGTCATCCGCCTTCATATACGGGAAGAACATGCCGGAAACGGTATTTGTCCACACGCCCTGTCTGCCGCAGGTCTTGCGGTCATTGAAGGTCTCGACCGGGCCGTTGCCGTACCAGCTCACCTGCTCGGCGCCTGCCGGAAGGGTCATCACGGTGCCGACACGCAGGAAATTGCCGAGCCCTGCCTTGGTGGCATCCACATCCACATCCATATGCACATAGCCATTCGGAGAAACAGTATAGGTGATGGTCACGGAGGTGTTGCCGGCGTTCGGGAGATTCAGGTGCGATACGATGATCTTCTTCCCGTCTGCGCCGTCCTTGACATCAATGCCCTTGACCTCGATCTTGTCGGCGGCATGCTCCCACTTGCTGTCGAAGGAGCCCTTTGCGCCCCAGCCGGTGTCGTTCTCGACATTGCCGCGCCAGAAATTCGGGCGGGGGCCGTTGTCGATGAGCGTTTCGCCCTTATAGGTATAGGATTTGAGCAGGCCGGTGCTCTTGTCGATGCCGAAGCTGAAATCCTTGCCGACCGGCACATACATATCCGAATGATCCACGACCTCAAGCGCTGTATCGCCCATCGGCGTGCGCACGGAGGAGCCGGTCGAAGCGAGGTTCACCTGCCCCCAGGAGAGCTCGGTGCCTGCCGGGAGCAGATCGGTCGCCGTCTTTGTCTTGACGGACAGGTCGAGGATGTACTCATCGCCGGAGAGCGAGGATGCCGGGAGTCTGAACGGCACGGAGATGGTGCCTCTGGTCAGCGGCGGTACATCCGGATTCTCCACGGTGCCGCTCTGGATGGCGATGCCGTTTTTCAGGAGCGACCAGGTGACTTCATATTCATTCAGATTGCGGAAATTATTTTCATTATAGACCGAAACTTCGCCCTTTGCAGCCTGTGCCCCGTCTGCGGAGAACCAGAAGTTCTGGTACTGGAACTTGACCTCCTGCAGCTCAGGCTGCGGGGTTCTGTCGGGCGAGATCAGGCCGTTTTCGCAGAAGCTGCCGTCATTCGGGCGGTCGCCCCAGTCGCCGCCGTAGGCGAAGTACTTACCCGGCGAACGGTCTGCATAGAGGTTCTTGTGTGCATCATCGGTTGCGTAGTAATCCCAGCCCCCGTTCGGGAGGCTGACGGCTCTGGACTGATCGACCCAGTCCCAGATGAAGCCGCCGAGCATGTTGTCGGAGGAGCGGATCACATCCCAGTACTCCTTCAGGCCGCCCACAGAATTGCCCATCGCGTGATCATATTCGCACATGACATAGGGCATTTTCCCGTCGCCCCGGTTATAGCCGATGACATCCTGTCCCGGATACATGTCCGAGCCCATGTCCACGCCCATCTTGAAATGCTGGCCTTCGCTGTGGACAGGACGGGTCGGGTCATGCTTCTTGAAATACCAGATCATATCCCGGAACAGACCGTTTGCGGCATTCGGGTCGGTGGAGTAGGTCATCTCGTTGCCGATCGACCACGCCACGATGGACGGGTTGTTTTTCAGGCGCTGGTACGCCGTTTCGGTGCGATCCAGACCCAGCTCGTAGAACAGTCCCTTGGTGGCATTGTCCTTGTCGCCCTGGAGGGCATGGCATTCCATATTGGTCTCTGCCATGACATACATGCCGTACTTGTTGCACAGCCAGTAGAGATAGCTGTCATTGCTGTAGTGCGAGGTGCGGATGGCGTTGATGTTGTTCGCCTGCATGAGCCGCACATCCTCGGCGATGGTCTCCTGCGGGACGGCCTTGCCGTGGAACGGGTCGGTATCGTGGCGGTTCACGCCCTTAAGCAGCAGGCGCTTGCCGTTGATGGTCATGGGCTGCCA
>CAMNDR010000249.1 GCA_946535685.1 uncultured Clostridia bacterium
ATCGTATTGCCGTCCAGCTGCGCCAGCAGGTCGATCCTGCAGATGCCGGGCTCCCCGGTGAACGGCGCTAAATATTCGCAGGAGACCAGCCAGTCCCGCTCCACAAAATAGGGCTCCGATCCCGAAAAGGCACTGAAGATCTCCTCCGGCGTGACAGTGCAGCATCTCTGCTGCCCCGCATAGAGCTCGACGATCCTGATCTCTTTCATAGCAAACCTCCTGTTTTCCGTTGATTCTGAACTTATTATAGCATAAACCCCGCCGCAAATCAAGCCCTGAAAAACCCTGTGCGCCGCTTGACAGCCCGGATTGTCTATGATATAATAAAGACAGAACAGCAGGCAGAGCGCTCCGGGGAGAGGGCTTTGCCTTTTTGATGAGGAGGAACAGATGATGCAGAAAGTACTGCTCCATGCGGATTGGCAGATGCAAAGGTCGGGGGATACAGCGCATTACCCCTGCAGTGTGCCGTGCTCGATGTACCAGACACTGCTCGATGCGGGCGTGATCGAAGATCCCTATTACCGGGAGAATGAAACGGCTGCCCGGCAGCTTTCCGAAGCGGACTGCTGCTTTTCCACACAGTTCAGAAAGCCGGACTGCGCCGGCAGCGCCCACACAGAACTGTGCTTTGACGGCATTGATACGATCGCCGAGATCCGCCTGAACGGCGAAGTGCTCGGCCATACGGACAACATGCACCGCCGCTGGCGCTTTGATGTGACCGGGAAGCTGCAGGCGGAGAATCTGCTTGAGGTGCAGATCACCTCGCCCCTGCGCTATATCGCCGCAAAGCAGGCAGAGCACCCGCTCTGGGGCGTGAATTCGACCGTGGCGGGCTTCCCGCATATCCGAAAGGCCCACTACATGTTCGGCTGGGACTGGGGTCCGCAGCTCCCGGATATGGGTATCTGGCGGGATGTCTGTCTGGAGTGCTGGGACACCGGCAGGATCCGTGCCGTGCAGTATCTGCAGGCGCACCGTGAAGAAGAGGCAGATCTGACCGTAAAGCCGGATGTGCTGTGCGATGCAGAGGGGCTGCAGTGGCAGTTTGCGCTCTATGATGCAGACGGCGAAGCGGTCTGTCATTCGGAGCCGATGCCTGTCGGAAAGGATCTGACCGTGACCATCCGGGAGCCGCGGCTCTGGTGGGCAAGGGGCTACGGCGACCCGCATCTCTACGCAGCGGTCGTCCTGCTGACAGATGCGGACGGGAACCCGATCGACAGCCGCACCGAGCGCATCGGCCTGCGGACGCTGACTGTGAAGCAGGAGCCGGACGAATGGGGCGAGAGCTTCTGTCTGCAGCTCAACGGCATCGACATCTTTGCAATGGGTGCCAACTGGATCCCGGAGGATCATATCCTCCCCCGCTGCACAAAGCAGCGCACCGAGCAGCTCCTGCAGGCCTGTGTGGACGGCGGTTTCAACACGGTGCGCGTCTGGGGCGGCGGTTATTATCCGGGCGATGCGTTCTTCGATTTCTGCGATGAGAACGGCCTGATCGTCTGGGAGGACTTCATGTTCGCCTGTGCCAATTATCATCTGACAGAGGAATTCTGGCAGACCGTCCGGGCTGAAATGGAGGACAACATCCTGCGTCTGCGCAATCATGCCTCCCTGGGACTCTGGTGCGGCAATAACGAGATCGAAACAGCGCTTGAGACCTGGGGACTCCCGGATGATCCGCAGGCAAGGGCGGATTATCTCGAACAGTTCGAGAAGCGCATGCCGGAACTCGTGCAGACGCTCGATCCGCAGCGCTTCTACTGGCGCTCCTCGCCGTCAGCTTACGGCGGCTGCGTGGATACCGATTCCAATGCAGCAGGCGATATGCATTACTGGGAGATCTGGCACGCATTCAAGCCGTTTACGGCATTCCGTAAGCTGTATTACCGCTTCTGCTCGGAATATGGCTTCGAGTCCGTCCCGAGCCGCAAGACCATGCTGACGGTCTGCGATCCGGCGCAGGGCGACCTGAACCTGCTCTCACCCGTGATGGAGGCGCATCACAAATGTGACGGCGGCTCGGAGAAGATCATGTATTATTTGGCACAGATGATGCGCTATCCGGAGAGCTTTGATGCGCTGACCTATGCCACACAGCTTGTGCAGGCGGAGTGCATCCGCTCGAATGTAGAGCATATGCGCCGCAGCAGAGGCCGCTGCATGGGTTCGCTCTACTGGCAGCTCGATGATTCCAATCCGGCGATCTCCTGGAGCAGCGTGGATTATTACGGCAGATGGAAGGCACTGCATTATTATGCCAAGCGGTTCCATGCACCGGTGCTGCTCTCAGCAGGCGCCTTCGGGGAGCCTGTGCTGAACATCTCAAACGAGACGCTGCAGCCCGTTGAAGGCACCGTGCGCTGGGCATTCCGTGACGCAGGATGCAGCATCCTGGCATCCGGCGAGATCCCGGTTCAGGTGCCGCCGCTGACGGCGGTCGATCTGGAGCGGCTGCAGGGCGTGGAGGATTTCTACACCCCCGAAAACCGCCGCCGCTGCTATCTGTCCTATGAGCTGACAGGCAAGGACGGCACCTGCATCAGCCGCAGCAGCTCGCTGCTCTGCGTGCCGAAGCAGTTCTCCTTCCGCAAACCGGAGATCCATATCGAGCTGCGCAAGCTGCCGGAGCACTACATCGTGGAGGTAAGCTCGGATGTGTTCGTGCAGGCACTGGCGCTGGACTGCCGGACGATCGACGTTATCTTTTCGGATAACTGGTTCGATCTGCACGGCGGCGAAAAGCGCTGTGTGACCATCCCGAAGCGTGCCGGCCTGACACTGGATATATTGCGCAACGAGATCTTTGTAATGCACCAGCAGCAGGAATAAATGATAAACGCCAGCCGGCGGCGGTCGGCTGGCGTTTGCATATCTCTATGCAAAGGCAACACCGCACAAAGCCCGCCTGACGGCTTGGCGGCATCTGCTTGCATCTTTTCCGTCATCTTGCACAGAAATTCCTT
>CAMNDR010000250.1 GCA_946535685.1 uncultured Clostridia bacterium
AGATGCAAGCAGATGTGCCGCCAAGCCGCCAGGCGGGCTTTGTGCGGTGTTGCCGTTACTTCATAAATCTGATATAGAACAGCCGGTTCTCCGGGCGGTAGCCGGCGCTTTTCAGTGTCGGGATGCTCTCCTTGTTGCCGTACCAGCACCCGGTGACTGGCGTGAGTCCCTGATCGAGGGCGATGCGGCTCAGGTGGATGACAAGGCTCCTGCCCACACAGTTGCGGCGGTGCGGCGGCAGTGTGAACATGCCGATATCCGCCGTCTGCTCGTTGTAGCGCAGCTTGCCGATGCCGCCGTAGCCGAGTGCCCCGCCGTCGGAAACGAGCTTATAGAAATGATAATGCGGATCGCCGTAGCAGCCTGCCCACTGTCCCTTGGTGAGCTTGTCCATTTCGGGATATTCCTCCTCCGGCACGGGCTGGATGCAGTCTGCGCCGAATTCGGCAGGACGGTCTGGCTCGCCGTAGGTGAAATGATAGGCCTGCATCTCAAAATTGGTGCCGACCTTGTGCATCCGCTCAAAGGCAAGGCTCAGGAACAGGTCATCATTGCTCGCAGGAATGGCAGCCTGGACATGCAGCTCCTTGACGATCTGGCGGAAGATCTCCACGCAGTGGACCCGTTCGGACGGAACGAGGTAGAAGCTGCAGAGCATGATGCCGTTGTCCCAGGAAATGCCAAGCGAGAAGAACCCGCAGAGCACCCCGTCTGCCGTGATGCGGTAGGCGGTATTCCCGAAGATCAGGCGGTTGTGGAAAGCGTCGTTCTTGCTGCCAAGCTCGGCGTAATAATCCCGGGCGAGCATTTCGAGTGCGGTCCAGTTTGTCTGCTGATAAGCGATTGTTTTCATAGCGGTCACCTCTTTGATATGGATTTTGTGAACAGCTTGCAATATCCCAGGCCGATCAGGCTTTCTCCGCCTGATACTGCCGGATGGTCTTCATAAAGGGCGTGCCGTATTTTTCGAGCTTGACCTGCCCGACACCCTGCACGGAGAGAAACGCCATATCCTGCACAGGCTGCTTGCGGCACATATCCTGCAGTGTCGTGTCCGTAAAGACGATGTACGCCGGAACGCCTTCTCTGGCGGCGATCTTTTTCCGGGTCTCCCGCAGGAGCGCATAGAGGGTCTCGTCGAGGCCTTCCGGCACAGCGCCGCGGCGTTTTGCGGGCTCCGGCTGTTCCTCCATGACAACGTTCATCGTAATGACCGGGCGTTCCTTCAGAAGCACGGCTGACCGGCGGTTGAGCAGAACGGCGTGGTATTCCCCGCCCTTGGACAGCCACATCTGGTTGATCAGAAAGCGGATCATCTCAGCACATTGCTTCTGCGTCAGCTCCGAAAGGATGCCATAGGTGGAAAGCCGTCCCTCCAGATGAAATTTCTGGTATTTCTCCGCCTTGCTGCCGATCAGGATGTCAGCAAGTGCATTTACGCCGAACTGCAGCCCGATCTGCTGCAGGCGATAGACACAGGAGACGATCTTCAGCGCCTCCACGGAAATATCCCGCTTTTCATAATTCGTCCGGCAGGTGCTGCAGTTGCCGCAGTAGCCGGGCGACTCCTCACCGAAATACTGCAGCAGATAGTGCCGCAGACATTCCTGGCGAGTGCAGTAGAAGGTCATGTATTTCAGACGTTCGAGATCCTGCTGCTGAATGCGCAGGCGTGTTTCATCATCGAGCAGGTCATTGCCGGTGCTGTTTTCGATCATGAACTGGTTCGTGCGCACATCCTTGCCGCCGTAGAGCAGGATGCATTCCGCAGGGCTGCCGTCCCGTCCGGCACGGCCTGCTTCCTGGTAATAGCTCTCGATGTTCTTTGGCATGTTGTAATGTACGACAAAGCGCACATCCGATTTGTCGATCCCCATGCCGAACGCATTCGTCGCCACCATGACAGCGGAGCGGTCGTAGATGAAGTCCTCCTGGTTCTGCCGGCGCTCCTCATCGGTCAGCCCCGCATGGTAGCGCGTGGCGGAAATGCCCTGCTCCCGGAGATCGTCCGTGACCTGCTCGACCAGCTTGCGGGTCAGGCAGTAGACGATGCCGCTCTGCCCCTCATGCGATCTGATGATCTCCGTCAGCGCCCGGAATTTGTCACGGGGCTGCTGCACGCCGAAGAACAGGTTTGACCGGTCAAATCCGGTCGTCAGAGAGAACGGCTGCTGCAGGCCGAGGATGCGGACAATGTCGTCAGCGACCTCTTTGGTGGCAGTCGCCGTGAAGGCGCTGATGATCGGGCGGCGCGGGAGCTGCTGCAGAAAGTCGAGAATGCGCAGATAGCTCGGCCGGAAATCCTGCCCCCACTGAGAGACGCAGTGCGCCTCGTCCACCGTCACCATCGAGACAGGGATCTCCTGTGCGATGGTCTGGAAGCTCGCTGTTTCGAGCCGTTCCGGCGCCGCATACAGAATGCGGATCTCGCCCCGGAATACCTGCTGCAGTGTCCGGCGGTAGGTCTCCTCATCGAGTGAGCTGTTGAGAAATGCCGCAGGCACCCCGCTTGAACGCAGTGCCGTGACCTGATCCTGCATGAGTGAGATCAGCGGTGAAATGACAATGGTAAGCCCCGGCAGGAGCAGAGCCGGGATCTGGTAGCAGACAGATTTTCCGGCACCGGTCGGCATGATGCCAAGGACATCCTCGCCGGCTAAGATATGCCCGATGAGCTCTCGCTGTCCTTTGCGGAAGCTGTCGTAGCCGTAGTATTGCTTGAGCAGTTCCTCCGGTGTCATGCATCCCCCTCCGTCAGTCCGTTCCAGAGAAAGCGCTCCATCTGCACACGGCCATCCGCATCAAATGCCACGCCCTCCGCTTCAAGGAGCTCCCGCTGTCTCCCGGCGCCGCCGAAGGCAAATGCCGGTGCCGCTGCGCCGAAGCGGTTGACGACCCTGTGGCAGGGGATGACACCCGGCTCCGGAT
>CAMNDR010000251.1 GCA_946535685.1 uncultured Clostridia bacterium
TTAGGAGGGTGCTGCGCACCCTCAGACCCGCTTTTTCTCAAAATTGATTTCCGTGTTGACAGGGACGGGATGTCTGTGAAGCGTGCTGCTTGCTGTTCTGCACCGGATTTGCGTTTTTTTCAAAAATCCATTGACGGGAAGCCGATTTTGTGCTATAATAGTAAGAGTATTTCCCTATGGGATGCTCCGGGATGCCGTTCCGGAGTGCCGTAATTCATTTGACAGGAGGCGGACACTGTGTTCCGTATCGTAAACAAAACCGTACTGAATCCAAGCGTGACCCGCATGGATATTGAAGCTCCCTACATCGCCGCAAAGGCGCTGCCGGGGCAGTTCGTGATCTTCCGCGTGGATGAACAGGGTGAGCGGGTGCCGCTTACGATCGCTGACTGCGACCGGGAAAAGGGCACGATCACGCTGATCTTCCAGATCGTCGGTGCCTCGACCATGAAGCTCAATGCCCTCAGCGAGGGTGACAGCATCCTGGATCTTGCAGGCCCGCTCGGACTGCCGACGGAGCTGCCGGAGGGCGCAAAGCGTGTGTGCGTGATCGGCGGCGGCGTGGGCTGTGCGATTGCCTATCCGCAGGCAAAGGCTCTGTTCCGCAAGGGGCTGACGGTCGATGTCATCGCCGGCTTCCGCAGCAAGGACATTGTCATTCTTGAGGACGAATTCCGGGCAAACTGCACCGAGCTGATCCTCTGCACGGATGACGGAAGCTGCGGCAGAAAAGGCTTTGTCACCGATGCCCTGCGGGAGCGTATCGAAAGCGGTGTGCAGTATGACTGCGTGATCGCCATCGGCCCGATCCCGATGATGAAATTCGTCTGCGTGGTCACCAAGGAATTTGACATCCGGACGATCGTTTCCCTCAACCCGATCATGGTGGACGGCACCGGCATGTGCGGCGGCTGCAGAGTCACCGTCGGCGGCAAGACCCGCTATGCATGCGTGGAAGGGCCGGATTTTGACGGTCATGAGGTGGATTTTGACGAGCTGATGCGCCGGAACGGTGTGTTCCGTGAGCGTGAGGCAAATTGCCGCATGCTGGCACAGGCACGGCTTGAGGGAGGTAAGTAAGATGCCGAACATGTCATTGACAAAAACCCCGATGCCTGAACAGGATCCCAAGGTACGGGCACGGAATTTCGAGGAAGTTACCCTCGGCTATACAGAAGAAATGGCTGCGGAGGAAGCGCAGCGCTGCCTGAACTGCAAGAATATGCCCTGTGTTTCGGGATGTCCGGTCGGCGTGCCGATCCCGGCTTTCATCAAGAAGCTCACAGAGGGCGATACCGAAGGCGCCTATGAGGTCATCACCTCGGCAAATGGTCTGCCGGCCGTCTGTGGCCGTGTCTGTCCGCAGGAGCGTCAGTGCGAGAGCAAGTGCGTGCGCGGCATCAAGGGCGAGCCGGTCGGCATCGGCAGACTGGAGCGCTTTACAGCCGATACGCATATGCGCGCCGGCAAGGGCTCCGTCACAAAGCCTGCTTCCAATGGCCGCAAGGTCGCTGTGGTCGGCGGCGGCCCGGCTGGTCTGACCTGTGCGGGCGACCTTGCACGGCTTGGCTACGAGGTCACGGTCTTTGAGGCGCTGCATGCGGCGGGCGGTGTGCTGATGTACGGCATTCCGGAATTCCGTCTGCCGAAGGCGATCGTGCAGCGGGAGGTCGAGAACCTGAAGGCACTCGGCGTGAACATCATGACGAACATGGTCATCGGCAAGGTGCTGAGCATTGACGAACTGATGGCGGACGGATTTGAGGCGGTCTTTGTCGGCTCCGGCGCAGGACTTCCCCGCTTCATGGGCATCGAGGGTGAGGCGCTCGTGGGTGTCTGCTCGGCGAATGAGTATCTGACCCGCATCAACCTGATGAAGGGCTACCGGGAGGGCTTTGATACGCCCGTCCTGCAGTCGAAGGCAGTCGCTGTTGTCGGCGGCGGCAATGTGGCGATGGATGCTGCCCGCAGTGCGCTGCGCATGGGTGCGGAGCATGTGTACATCATCTACCGGCGCAGCGAGGAGGAAATGCCCGCCCGCAAGGAAGAGATCCATCATGCCAAGGAAGAAGGCGTGGAATTCCTGAACCTGAACAATCCTGTCAAGCTCCTTGCAGGCGAGGATGGCCGTGTACGTGCGGCGCTGCTGCAGAAAATGGAGCTCGGCGAGCCGGATGAGAGCGGCAGACGCAGCCCTGTTCCGGTGGAGGGCTCGGAGTATGAGCTGGCTGTGGACACGGTCATCATGGCGATCGGCACCTCGCCGAATCCGCTCATCCGTACCACAACGCAGGGGCTGGAAGCAAACAAGCGCGGCTGCCTCGTGGTGGATGAGGACATGCTCACGACCCGTGAGGGCGTGTATGCCGGCGGCGATGCCGTCACCGGTGCGGCAACTGTCATCCTGGCGATGGGCGCCGGCAAAGCTGCAGCAAAGTCCATTGATGCATGGCTGCAGGGCAAGTAACTGTCCGAACAGAAAGACAAACAACATAAGGAGGAAAAGATTTATGAAAAGAATGATGAAACTGATCGCTGCTGTTTCCGGTGCTGCTATGGCCGGTGCCGGCTCTCTGCAGGCATTCGCTGCTGACGGCGCTGCTGCAGCGGGTACAGGCACAGCGGATGGGGGCGCTATGGGCATCGGTTCGCTGATCGGTACGCTCGGTATCCCGGTGCTGCTGCTGGTGTTCCTGTACTTCATGATGATCCGTCCGCAGCAGAAGCAGGAGAAGCAGACCCGTGAGATGCAGAAGAATCTGCAGGTGGGCGATGAGGTCGTGACCATCGGCGGTATTGTCGGCATCGTGCTGCGTGTCGAGGAAGCGACAGAGACTGTCATCCTTGAGACCGGCAGCGACCGCCTGAAGATCCGCATGAAGCAGGATGCGATCAAGGAGAATGTCACTGCCACAGAGCAGGCGGC
>CAMNDR010000252.1 GCA_946535685.1 uncultured Clostridia bacterium
TTTCTGCTATAATAGCACCAGAAGCATCCTTGACAGGAGGTGATCGGATGCAGATCAATATGGCCGGGTGGAACTGGAAACACCCTGACACCCTTTCGATCGTGCGGCCGGACGGCATACACGGCATGCAGATTGTGCTGATCCGCTCCAGGGCACGGGTCAGGATGGGAGACAAGGACTACAGCGTGGAGAACAACACGGTGTTTGTGATGGAAAGCTGCTATCCCCACTGCCTGTACGCAGACGGGGAGGAATATATCGACGACTGGATCCGGTTTGATCTGGAGGACGCGGACGCGGAATTTCTCAACAAGCTCGGGATCGGCTTCAATGTCCCGATCCGGCTGGATTCCGATGCTGTTTCGGAGATGATCCGGCTGTGTACAGCGGTCTTTGCATCGGAGAATGCCGAGAAGGAAGAAACGATCCGGTGCCTGATGCAGGCGATCTTCTACCAGATCAAAAGCTGCTATGACCCAAAGAACACCGGCAGAACATCGCATTATGATGCGCAGCTCGATGCCGTCCGCAAGCAGATCTATGACGAGCCGGCAAATGACTGGAATATCCCGGCGCTCGCCAGAAAGCTCAGCCTGTCAGCGGTGCATTTTCAGCGGCTCTATAAGCAGCGCTACGGCATTTCCTGCACCCGTGACATCCTCACGAGCCGGATGGAGCTTGCCAAGCAGCTCCTGCTGCGCACGGATCTGTCGGCGGATGAGATCTCGAAGCAGTGCGGCTATCTCGATTATTCGCATTTCTCGAAGGCCTTTATGAAATATGCCTGTGTTTCACCGGCGAAATACAGAAAGGAACACCAGACAAAATGAGGGATCCCATGTGGAACGCATCTGATGCACGCTATGATGCCATGCAGTACCGCCGCTGCGGAAACAGCGGTCTGAAGCTCCCGGCGGTCTCGCTGGGACTGTGGAAAAATTTCGGCGCAGGATCGTCTTTTTCCAATGCAGAGGTGATGTGCCGCACGGCATTTGACCTCGGCATCACGCACTTTGACCTTGCCAATAACTATGGCCATCCCGCCAACGGCAGCGCAGAGGAAAACTTCGGAAAGATCCTCCGCAGCGGCCTCGGCGCTTACCGGGATGAGCTCTGCATCTCGACCAAGGCGGGCTACGAGATGTGGCCGGGCCCCTATGGCGGGCGGAACGGCTCTCGGAAATACCTTATCGCATCGCTGGAGCAGAGTCTGCGGCGCATGGGGCTGGACTATGTGGATATTTTCTATCACCATGTCTATGATCCGGAAACGCCGCTGGAGGAAACGGCGCTGGCGCTTGACCAGATCGTGCGGCAAGGGAAAGCGCTCTATGTCGGCATTTCCAACTATGACCGTGAACAGACTGCCCGGATGCAGTCACTCCTGCGGGAGCTTCATACGCCTCTGATCGTAAACCAGCCGTCCTATTCCATGCTCAACCGCTGGGTCGAGGACGATGGACTTGATGCCTATTGTCTTGAAAACGGGCTTGGCCTGGCGGTATTCTCCCCGCTGTCGCAGGGACTCCTGACCGGCCGCTATCTGCATGGGATCCCGGCAGATTCCCGCATCGGCAAAGGCAACACCTGGGTCGGCTCACAGCTCACAGAACAGATGCTTGCCAAGCTCCATGCGCTGCAGATGCATGCCCAGGAACGGGAACAGTCTCTTTCGCAGATGGCGATCGCATGGCTGCTGCACCATCCGGCGGTGACAACCGTCCTGATCGGGGCAAGCCGTCCGGAACAGATCGCAGAAAATGCCGCAGCACTGGCGCATCCGGCATTTTCTGCTGAGGAGCTGCAGAAGATCGAAACGATCCTGCAAAGCTGAGAAAATAGATAATACAGTGCTTCAAAGATAAGAAAATGGCGATTTGCAGGGCTTCGCCGCACAGCCACAAAAATAGCCCCTCCCTGCGATGCAGAGAGGGGGCTGTTTGTTTTATGCATTTGTCGGTTTCTCCGACAAAACTGTACGCTTGAGCAGCGCAAGGTCGAATACATCCGTCCTGCCGTCCTTGTACAGTTCCGCTGCCTGCGGGTTAGTGAGCGTTCCTGCACCGAGCAGGTATTTCTGCAGCATCACAATATCTTCCACAGAGACCGTCCCATCGCTGTTCACGTCACCCATACGCACGGAAGTACCTTTTGTATAAACATTCTCGTACATCGTTTCTGCCCACAGCCTGCGCATTTCCTCGTACCCGTCAGAATTCGGATGTACCCCGTCATCACCGAGTCCCTCCGGATGCGCCTTGAAATAAGCCTCAAAATCCGGCCCGTGAACGATCTGATCGCCGTATTCTTCATACAGCCGGTCGATCATCGCATTGTGCGGGGCGATATACGGCTCCACATCGGGATTTGTCGAATGCGGGATCTTCGGCAGCACCGGCACTCTGCCGGCTTTCAGGATCGCATCAATGATATACTTCGTATTCTCATAATAGGTCTCCGGCGAGAACTGGTTGCCCCAGGAGTCATTTGTTCCGTAGGCGACACTGACATAGTGTGCAGCAGTCGTCCTGAGCCATGCGTCGATGTGTTCCCGTCCGTCCCTGCTTGTAATACCGCCGATGCCGCCGTTCTGCTGCAAAGGCGTGTACGCCGGATCTATCGCATGGACAAACGCCGCATAGCTTGTCCCCCACATGTTGATCATGCCGCCGGCTGTGATGGAATCACCGAAGAACATCCAACTGTCATGACCGCCGGACGAGGCATCATGAATGTCAAAATTCAGCAGAATACCGCCTTTTGCCCCGGTGATGCGCATCCGGATCCAGTTGGCACCCTCCAGGTCGATCAGATGCGAACGGGTCGAGAGCGTGTTTTCCGTGACCGTTTCCACGATCTCCCAGCCGTCCTCCGGAAAAATGCCGCCGTCTGCATGGTTGATCTCAATGACATAAT
>CAMNDR010000253.1 GCA_946535685.1 uncultured Clostridia bacterium
TGCAGCCTGTCAGCAGCAGGACAGAGGCGAGGGCTGCACAGATCAGATTCTTTTTCATGGTCATTCCTCCAGATCAGTTTGATGGTATCTGCATTATACCGCGAAATGCATCAAAAATCTATCAGAATGACAGCATTTATACAAGTTTTTTGATGGGTCATGCGGGGGAGGGGGCTCCACGCTGACACATCACTCCGCCGCAAGCCTTGCGGCGACTTCGGTGATGACGGTCTGGTCGGCATCGGATTTGATCCGGCAGTCCGTGCGGGAGTAGAAATTGTCATTCACGTCCCACAGCACCGGTACAAAGCCGTAATCCGCCGCCAGGTCGAGCTGCTTCCGGAGCAGCTCGGAGGAATTCTGGTAGCTCATGTTCTTCATGCAGTGATCGGGCGTATAGATCGCCGTGCATTCGCCCAGAAAAACCGGGATCCCCTCTGCCGTGAAGCGGTTTTTCAGCAGATCGCACTGATCCTTGCTGTACTGCTCCCAGCGGGGAGAGCCGCACATGTTCTGCCAGAAGACCGCATTGTCGATGTAATGCACCGAGACCATCAGCTTGTCATTGCTCTGATCCGCAGGCATCACGAACTTCTCCTTCGTGGTGTTGTCGATGTTCGTCCAGTAGCCCGACACGATCAGGATGCGGCTGGCATTGTTCCCGCCGGGGCTGCGGACGGTGTCCACAAATGCCTGGTTCATCTCATTGACATAGGCATAGGCCTCGTCCTCCGTGAGCTGTGTGCCGTTCTGCGGCGTGCCGAGTGCCTCGTTGAATCCCTCAAAGACCAGGTGATCGGAATAATTCTTGAAATGCCCGGCGATCTGCTTCCAGATGGTTTTCACCGCCGCAAGCGTCTCCTCCTTCGTGTGGTTCTTGATGAGGAATTCATCATAATGATGGATATTGATGACCACATAAAGCCCGTCATTCCGGCAATAATCCACGATCTCCTGCACACGCTGCATGTAGTCCGGGCTGATCGTGTACGTGCCGTCATCCGCCATCATGTTGCCCCAGTACACCGGCACACGCACCGTGCCGAAGCCTGCCGCCTTCATGCCGTCGATGCATGCCTGCGTGGTATCGACCGCCCCCCAGCATTTCTCATAATCCGCCGGTGTGTCTGCTCCGATCGTCGAAGCGCCCGCCGTCATGTCGCCGGATTCCTCCCAGTACGCCTCCATCGTGTTGCCGAGGTTGATGCCGATGCCCATTTCCTGCGCACATTCCTGCGCCGTGAGCGTCCGCCGCATGCCGCCCGCATCCTGTGTGCAGCCCGTAAATGCCGCCAGCATCACCGCTGCTGTGAGGATGCAGGCGATCCGCTGCTTCTTTTGCTTCTTCTGTTTCATCTGTTCCGCTCCTTCCGGGTGGTGATAGCTATATCTATTGTACCATATTTCCGCCCGAAAGTACAGCCTCCGGCGGAAATCCGCTGCTGCAGATGTTATTCAAAATGTCGCAGGATCTGAACTCCGGAAAACGGCAGTGTCTCCGGCAAATTGCCCAGTTTTTCCGGCAATGGGATGCGGAAAGCGTGGTTTCCCCTAATTTTATAAACAAACTTTGACATTTACTTGACATTTCCCGGATTTCGCAGTATAATAGATACTGTTCGGGCAAATTGTATCTGCCCGGCCATCCACAGAAAACAAGACGGTCTGCACAGGAGGTGCCGCATGGAAGACCTGCATAAGGAGCTGCGCTTTGCAGCGGTCTGCACGGTCATCCTGGACGTGCTCCTCTGGCTGGGCTCTCTGCTCTTCACAGGGCTCAGGCTCGCATTCCCGCTGGGGCTCCTGCTCGGAAGCGCCGGGATGTATGCCAACCTGCTGCTGCTGCGCCGGACGATCCGGAATGCTGTCTATCACGGCAGGACAAAGGATCTGGCGGGGTATCTGCTGCGGGTCGGGATCGCATCCGCTGTGATCGCGCTCGGGCTGCTGTCGGAGCATGTCAGCGCTGCCGGTGCTGTGCTGCCGTTTCTGTATCCGAAGCTCATCTTCGGGATCCTCTCGTTTTCTGGCAAGAAGAAAAAATCCGGCAAACCGGAATGAATGGAGGGATATATTTCTTGCAGTTCAGTGATTTTCTGAAGGGCTCGCCAGACGGCATAGATGTCCACGGCCCCAAGGTGCTGCTGCGCTTTGATATCGGCAATGTGACCATCAACCTCACAGAGACGGTCGTCATAAGCTGGGGCATCATCCTTGCAGTGACGCTGCTGCTGCTGTGGCTCACATCCGGCATGAAGACCCGGAACATTTCCAAGCGCCAGGTCGTGGCGGAATGGATCGTCCAGACGGTCTACGGCCTCGTGGAAAGCTCGATGGGCAGCCGATGGCGAAAATTTGCGCCGTATATCGGGGCACTGTTCACATTCTCGATCCTGGGAAGCCTGGTCAGCCTGTTCGGCCTGCGTTCGGTCACGGCGGATTACAATGCACCGCTTGCCTGGGCGCTCATCACGTTCGTCATGATCCACAGCACGAACATCCGGACGAACGGAATCGGCGGCTATCTCAAGGGCTATGTCGATCCGGTGCCGGTCATGCTGCCGATCAACATCCTCAGCGAGCTTTCAACACCTGTTTCCATGAGCCTGCGTCATTTCGGCAATGTCGTGAGCGGCATGGTCATCACGAGCCTTGTGTATTTTGCACTCTCGGTCATCACCAAGTCCGTGGGCATCGCCTTCATGACGATCGGTATCCCGGCAGTGCTGTCGCTCTACTTTGACCTGTTCAGCGGCTTCATGCAGGCATTTGTATTCATCATGCTGACGATGGCCTACATCAGTAATGCTGATGGTCGTCCACAAGAAGCGGCTTAGGGCAACACCGCACAAAGCCCGCCTGACGGCTTGGCGGCACATCTGCTTG
>CAMNDR010000254.1 GCA_946535685.1 uncultured Clostridia bacterium
CCCCAGGAACAAAAGAGAGATATTTGCCGGAAAGGAGATACGCCCTATGGGAGAAAGAAGACTGTGCTGCGGCTGTATGGAATACAAGCCGGGTGATGCGGTCGTATGCCCCAATTGCGGTTATGCCGACGGCACGGCGTATGATGCAAATTACATCGTTCCGGGAACGGAACTGAATGAACGATATATCGTGGGCGTCAAGCTCAGAAGCAACAGTGAAGGCGCTACTTACCTCGGATATAATAAATCCATCGGCTGCAAGGTGCTGATCCGGGAATATATGCCGGAGGGACTTTGCTCCCGCATCAAGTGCGGTTCCCTCATCAGAGTGCATGAGCAGCATGTCGTACAGTATAAGGCGCTTATGGCAGAGTTTACCGAGCTCAACAAGAGCCTCGCCCATATGCGCAATGTGTCACATATCACACCTACGCTGGATCTGTTTGCAGCCAATAACACGACCTATGCCGTGTATGAGTATATTGACGGTGTCACGCTGGTCGATTACCTCAAGGACAACGCCGGCGAGCTGACCTGGAAGCAGGTCTCGGAAATGTTCCCGACCTTCTTCACCACGCTCAGCCTGCTGCATAACAATAATATCATCCACCGTGCCATCAGCCCGGAGACGATCTATGTCACTCCGAGAAATGAACTGCGCCTGACAGGTTTTTCGATTTCGACTGTCCGCACGGTCAATACAGAGCTTGAAAGCGAGCTGTTCGACGGCTATGCGGCACCGGAACAGTACAACGCCATCGCACGCCAGGGTACCTGGACGGATGTGTATGGCATCTGTGCGGTGCTGTACCGGATCCTGACCGGCTGCAAGCCCACAGAGGCAACGAGCCGCATGCAGAATGACAATCTGTGTGCGCCGCATGAGATGAACCCCAACATTCCCAAGCATGTGTCCAAGGTCATCATGAAGGGTATGAGCCTGTTCTCGGAAGACCGCATCAAGACCGTCACAGAGCTTGTCACGGAGCTGTTTGAGGAGACAGAGGAGCCTGAGCCCAAGCCGATCCCGATCGAACCGTCCCGCCGCCAGCAGAGCCGCCGTCAGAATGTCACGGATTATGAGACCTACCGGCGCAATGTCCTGCGGGAGGAGCGCCAGGGGGATGACTATGTGGCGGAGGAAAAGGAAAACGTCATCGACCGCATCAAGATCCCGATCATCATCGGTGTGCTGCTGACCTGCGTGCTGCTGGTCATTGCGATCGTTGTGCTGAATCTGCTGGACATCGACATGGATCCGAAGGACAGCATGGTCATGGAGACCTCTGCGCCGACCATTGCGGCCACGACGGACAATATCGTGCAGGAGTCGTCATCCGACGAGATCCAGCCGAGCGGCGACAGCCAGATGCCCGACCTGATCGGCAAGAATTTCGAGTCGAAGAAGGAGCAGCTTGAAAAGGATGGCTGGCTCTATCTGCTTGCGAAATATGATTACAGTGAAAAATATAAGGCAGGCCTGATCATTGACCAGGATCTCAAGCCCGGAACGCCGTTCAGCAGCGGTGCAACGGTCGAGGTCACGGTCAGCAAGGGGCCGTCCAAGATCACGATCCCGGAATTTGAGGGCAAGTCGCTGAAGGCGTATACAGCAGAGCTGGATGAGCTGGGGCTGCCGTACAATACCGAGAAGGAGATCGACTATGACTTTGAAAACGGCATGGTGACTCGTCTGAGCCAGGATGCCGGAAAGAAATTCGATCTGACGAAGGATGAGACGCTGAAGGTCTACTATGCGGATAATCCTGAGATCACGACACAGGCGCCTGTGGTGACGCCGGATCTTCCGGCTGATTCTTCCTCCGGCGGAGATGTCAGTGACAGTTCTGCTGCACCAGATCCGGGCATAACCCCCGCTGAGTCTGTTGCAGAGCCGGATCCGATCGAGGTCATCCCCGAAAATCCGCCAATGCCGGAATAATGCAAAAAATCCCCCTGACAACGTTGTCGGGGGGATTTCGCTCACTGCGGCGAGCTGGATCAAAAACTTTTGAGTTCGCTTTGCGCTATCGAGGGAAGTTTTTTTGACAGACTGAAAGAGGCTCCGATGAAATCCGGAGCCTCTTTTTAGGATCGTTTTTTTGCTCAAGCTTTTTTTTCGTAAAAAAAGCTTGCAGGGTTCCAAGGGGCAGAGCCCCTTGGTCGCTCGCCGCAGCGAGCGAAATTCCTGCAAGTGATCTCAGATCAGCTTGTACGCTGCGAAATACCCTTGATGCTGCTGACAGCCCAGTCGAAGGTATCGGTCGTGAGGACAGAGCCGCAGTATTCGCAGACGGCGGTGTGATTGATGTCGATGTGAGCGCCGCAGTGCGGGCAGGTCTGACCGGTGGTGCCGGTCGTCTGGCTGGTGAGCATGCCGGATGTGCGGCGGAGCGTCCATTCATAGGTCATGAACTTCTCCTGCGCACGGCTGCCGCGGATGAGCTGGCCGGTGGTATCGTCGGTCACATAGTCCACGATGCGGGTCTGCAGCTCGGCGATGATCTCATCATTGCCGCCCTCCTGCTTCCAGCCGCGGAGCGTTACGCCAAGCACGGAAATGCGCTCGACATGGTTTGTCTGATGGTTCTGGCGATAGGCATCGAGCTGACGGTCAAACTGCGCATACATCGCATCCGTCAGATAGGGCCGCAGATCCTCCATATTCTTTGCCTGCCAGGAATTCTGGAAGCGTACATACAGATTCGAGAGCTTCTCCCGGAATTCTGCCTCGGAGAACTGCGGATCAAGCTGCTGGTATTCCGCCATGCTGCGCAGGGTAGAAGCATCCGTGCGCTGTGCGCCTGCAGGCTGCGAGGGACGATGTGATGCAGGACGGCTGCCGCCGCTGTTCCTGCCGCCAAAGAGAAACTTTC
>CAMNDR010000255.1 GCA_946535685.1 uncultured Clostridia bacterium
ACCCTGCCGCCGGGGAGTCCAGAGGGTGCCGGCGAGGGCACCCTCTGGGCAGGGGGAGCGGTGCATCCGCCCCATAAATTGCATAGGCAGGGGGCTGCAAGCCCCCCCTAAAAAACCACTACGCCTCCACATGCCGTTTCTCATAGACCGTAAAGAACAGCAGCAGGAAGAACTCTCCGAACATCGTGATGAGGAAGATCAGATCAAAATTCCCCGTAGCAGGGCCGAGCGCCGCAAAAGCGAACATCAGCACACCGCCGAGCAGAATGCTGGCGCTGCGTTCCCGGATCAGCAGATAGATCCCGGTGATGATGACCGGAATGATCGTGCCGTAGGAGAGCACCGTATTGACGATCTCCCACCAGGAATCCTTGGGGCTGATAGAAGCAAACCGCACGATATCGCCGATCTTGTCCTGTATGGCAATCTCCCGCATGAAGCCCGCATAGGCACCGAGCGCCATGATGCAGAAGCTCAGGATCAGCAGGAGCCGCTTCGGGATCGGCCAGAGGGGCAGCACCAGCACGCAGATCGTCAGATTCAGCGGCAGCACCAGCCCATGCAGAATGAATCGTCCTCTGCTGAGGAGCGCCAGCACCGGCTCGATCAGCTTGTTGCCGCATCCGATGATGAGCGCATCCACAACAAGCCCCAGTCCGAGCAGTGCCATGCACAGAACGACCGGCGCATGTTTTTTCCCGAAATCGCTGAACAAAATCAGTGTCAGTACGATCTCGGCAGCGGCAAACAGCCACTCAATGTATAAGCCATATTGCAGCAGTATCTCACGCATGGGATGACCTCCTTGCACATTTTCCCTTATATCTTATAGTATTGTAGCATACTGTACAGGAAATGTCAAGCCTCCCGGAAACGGTTTGGATACCTTGACAAATTCCGGCGCATGTGTTATACTAATAGCACAAAAGGAAGCGAGGTGACAGCATATGGAGACAGATGCCATCCTGCAGGCGTTCGGTATCACAGCGCCCTGTACCGCCTGTATCCCACTTGCAAACGGTCATGTCCACAGAACCTTCCGGCTCGAAACGACCGCCGGCAGCTTCATCCTGCAGGAGCTGCGCCATCCGGATCCGGCAGCGCTCATGGCGCATGTCACCGCCGTGACAGCCTGGATGCAAAGCAGGAGCACCATCCGCATCCCGCACTATTACGCCGCTTCCGAAGGCTATTTATACGCCGGACGCTTCCGGCTGATGGACTGCATCCCCGGTGCGCCGCTCACCGCAGAGGCAGACCCCGCACAGATCGAAGCCGCAGGCTTTGCCTTCGGACGGTTCGATGCGGCGCTGCACGGCATTTCCGGACTGCACAGCGCCTATCCCGGCCTGCATGATACCCGTGCCTGTCTGGAAAAGCTCCGGAAGCTGTGCCTGCCTGCAGCCTGTACAAGCCTGCAGCGCAGGGCGGTGACAATCGGTGAAGCCGCCTGCAGCCTCTGCGATAAGCGCCGCAGCGGCCTCCTGAGACCCCGCATCGTCCACGGCGATACCAAGGGCAGCAATGTCCTGCTGCAGGGGAAGGAACCGGCCGTGATCGACCTCGATACCGTCGGAGAAGGCCTCGCTGCCTATGATTACGGCGACGGCATCCGCTCGCTGGCACAGAAGGACGGCACGCTCGACCGGGAACGCTTCCGGGCATTCACACGGGGATTTCTCCGGGGCATGCCGCTGCTGGATGAAGCCGAGATCGCATCGCTCGTGCCGGGGATCTATTGCATCTCGGCAGAGCTTGCCATGCGCTATCTCACCGACCTTGCGGAGGATTGCCGCTATTTTCGCAAAACACCCGAACAGGCCGCCGCAAGGGCAAGAGAACTGCTCTCCTTTGCAATGGAGATCCTGACACACGAAACCACGCTGCAGGGCGAGATCCAGTCGATCCGCAGCATAGAATAAGGGGGAATTACCATGAAGATCCGCATTACCAGTGACAGCACGACCGACCTCAGCGCTGAACTGCTCGAACGCTACCAGATCGCACTCCTGCCGCTGAGCGTGACGCTCGGGGAAAAGACGTATACCGACGGCGTGGACATCACACCGGATGATATCTATGCGAATTATGAAAAGAACGGTACGCTCCCCAAGACAGCAGCGCCGAATATTGATGCAGCACTGGCATTTTTCCAGGCGCAGTTCAACGCCGGCTGCGACGCGGTCATCCATTTCACGATCAGCTCGGAAATGAGCTCCAGCTATGCCAATGCCGTGCTTGCAGCCGAGGAGATCCCGGACGTCTATGTGGTCGATACGAGGAATCTGTCCACCGGCGGCGGCCTGCTCGTGATCGCCGCAGCAGAAATGGCAGCCCAGGGCATGGAGCCTGCGCAGATCGCCGAGACATGCCGTGGACTGGCACCCAAGGTGGATGCCTCGTTCGTGGTGGATAATCTGGAATTTCTCGTCAAGGGCGGGCGCTGTTCCCCGCTGGCAGCCTTCGGCGCAAATGTCCTGCAGCTCAAGCCCTGCATCATCGTGCAGGACGGCAAAATGGATGTCGGCAGGAAATACCGCGGCCGCTTCGCATCCGTTCTCCCCAGATACATCCACGACCGCATCCCCGATCCGAGCCTGGTGCGCAAGGATCATATCTTCATCACCCACGCCGGCTGCGACGAGCAGATCATCCGTGCATGCATGGCAGAACTGCAGAATATCGCCCGGTTCGATGAGATCCACATCACCCGCGCCGGCTGCACCATCTCCAGCCACTGCGGCCGCAACACCCTCGGCGTTCTTTTCCTCAATAAATAAGGTTATTTAAGAGCCTGTGCCCCTTACAATGCTAACAACTTAGGCATTTTGTCGGCTTGCGCCGACTTAGGAGGGGCTGCT
>CAMNDR010000256.1 GCA_946535685.1 uncultured Clostridia bacterium
GTGCGGTATGTGTTCACATACCTTGGCCAGTTCTTTGAGCTGGATGTCTATGCTTTCAGCGAGACGCTTGCCACGCTTGAGATCGAGCTGCCGTCCATAGATACGCCGGTGACGCTGCCGGAACAGATCGAAATTCTCGAAGATGTGACCGGGAAGCCGGGATACAGCAATTTTGAACTGTCGAAAACGCTGACATTCCCGGAATGACAAGTTCTCCAGAGCGAAGAAAATCCCCTGCTTCCGGCAAGGGATCCAGCTTGTCGATAAAGTCCTTTTTCTGGTGCTGGCGTACCGGGGAGCGCCCCCTCCGCCGCCGTTCGGCGGCACCTCCCCCTTCGGGGGAGGGCTATATTGCGGGGGCTTCGCCCCCCTGCACCCTGATCGGGGCTGCCGCCCCGAACCCTGCAAAATCGCTTTTTTGACAGTCTGAATCCCCTGCTTCCGGCAGGGGATCTTGTTATTTATAGTTCTGTGATGCCATGACCGCCAGATGGTCGCAGCGTTCGTTTTCCGGGTGGCCGGCGTGTCCCTTGACCCAGATGAATGTGACTTTGTGCAGCTCCAGCAGCGGCAGAAGCTGCTCCCAGAGATCCACATTCAGCGCAGGCTTTTTGTCGGATTTGACCCAGCCACGCTTTTTCCAGCCGTAGACCCAGCCCTTTGTGATGCTGTCACAGACGTACTTGCTGTCTGTCGTGAGCGTGACGGCGCACGGCTCCTTCAGTGCTTTCAGACCCTCGATCACCGCCGTCAGTTCCATGCGGTTGTTGGTGGTATTCGCCTCGCCCCCGGAGAGCTCCTTTTCATGCGCCCCGAAACGCAGCACCGTTCCCCAGCCGCCAGGCCCCGGATTGCCGGAGCATGCGCCGTCGGTATAGATATAGACTTGTTTCATGATGATCTCCTATTGTATGACTTTGTGAATGAGCAGCGCCGGCAAGCACCGACAGTCCCAGAAGCAGCAGCCTTGTTCTCTCCGTCATCTCCAGAAAAGGCCCCCGGCCAGACAGAGCAAGCCGATCACGACCAGTGCGCACCCCAGCATCAGATCTGAGAACTCCATCAGGTTTTCGCAGTCCACACGGATTCTGTCCGGATGCACCGGATCCACATACATCCCGGCATCTTCATGCAGTTCACCAAAGGATTCCGAGGTTCTGAATTCGGCAGTGTACGGCTTGTCCTCCCAGTCATAGCGCACAATATAGCGATAGCGTGTGCTGTTTCTCAGCTCCGTGCGCTCCACCGCAGCAATCTCGGCAGTGACCGGCTCTGTGCAGGCTTTCCACCGATGCTGCATCCGCAGATACTTCCAGAGCAGCCAGCCGCCCCAGATGAAAAAGATGCCCGATGGCAGCAGTATGATCAGCAGGTTTTCCATGCTCATCTCCGTCACCTCCGATCAGATACAGCACGCCCATACCATGAGTCCACCGTGAATGATCACCACGCCGCCCAAAAGCATAAACAGAATGGCTTTGGGAAGATTGGTCGGTGTTCTGTAACGCTCCGGATGTGTCGGGTTGATGTGGATAACCGTTTCCTCGGTCGCATTCCCGAGAAAGGCCTCTGTCTGAATGTCGATCCTATGCGTTTCGCCGCCGAATTCGTATTCCAGCGTGTAGGCATTGAATTCCTTAACCTCGGATTCGCCGCCCCATTTGGTATAGCGGGTGCCCTCTACGGTGTGAAAGGAAATGATACGGGCGAGTACCCGTTCAGTGCAGCCGAGATGCATCCGCAGCTTCAGGATACCATGCAGCAGGAGCAGCACCCCGATAAATGTATAGACAATGAAGCCGCCCATCGTTTATACGTTAAACCGGAATTCCACAATATCGCCATCCTGCATCACATAGTCCTTGCCCTCGAGCCGGAGCAGCCCCTGCTCTCTTGCTGCCGCCATGCTGCCGCACTTTTCGAGGTCGGAGAACGCCACGATCTCTGCACGGATAAAGCCCTTCTCGAAGTCCGTGTGGATCTTGCCTGCGGCCTGCGGTGCCTTGGTGCCTCTTGTGATCGTCCAGGCACGCACCTCCTGCTTGCCTGCGGTCAGGAACGAGATCAGTCCGAGCAGACTGTAGCCCGTCTGGATGATGCGGTTGAGTCCCGATTCCTCCAGTCCCAGCTCCGCCAGGAACATTGCCTTGTCCTCGTCGCTCATGTCGGAGATCTCTGCCTCCGTCTGTGCGCAGATCGGGAGCACGGCGGCATGCTCCTCCTCGGCGATGGCCTTCACCGCCTGGAAATGCTGCTGCTTTGCGAGATCACCGGTGAAATCTGCCTCGCAGAGATTTGCTGCATAGATCACGGGCTTTGCAGAGAGCAGCGGCGTATCCGTCATGAACGCCTTCTCGTCATCGGTCATCTCAAAGCTGCGTGCAGACTTGCCCTCCTCCAGATGCGCCAGCAGACGCTCGAAGAAATCCACCTGCACAGCGGCCTTCTTGTCGCCCTTCATCAGCTTCTTGGCACGGTCGATGCGGCGCTGCACCATCTCCATATCCGCAAAGATCAGCTCGAGGTTGATCGTCTCGATGTCACGGGCAGGATTGATGTTCCCGTCCACATGGATGATGTCGATGTCCTCAAAGCAGCGCACCACATGCACGATCGCATCCACCTCACGGATATCCGCCAGGAACTTGTTGCCGAGTCCCTCGCCCTTGGAAGCGCCCTTGACAAGGCCGGCGATGTCCACGAATTCAAGTGTTGCGGGCTTGAAGCTGTCCGGGTCGTACATCTTTGCCAGATAGTCGAGCCGGGGATCCGGAACGGATACCACGCCGACATTCTTCTCGATGGTGCAGAACGGATAATTTGCGGACTGCGCA
>CAMNDR010000257.1 GCA_946535685.1 uncultured Clostridia bacterium
CTGCGGTCGTGTCCGTTTCCAGCAGCGCATCCATCTTGATGCTGCCATAGCCTTCATTATAGAAAAAGGCAAAGCTGCGTACATTGTCCATTAGCAGCGGCTTTGTGTAGGCGGCCTCCCCCACCGTCATGCCCTCCGGCGTGCCAATGCATGTCATCAGCACGGCATTGGTGCCGGAAACAGAGTGCCCCTCGGCATCATCTGTCACAAGATCATAATCCATCCGGATGCAGAATTCCTCCAGCGCGCGCTCCAGATATTTATAGCGCACAGGGGCTTCGTTCGCCGGCATCAGCAGAAGCATATGGCCGCCGGCATCAAAAAATGCATCCAATGCCGTGAGATCCGCTTCCGTGATGTCCTCATCCGGCGCATTGAGCACCAGTACGGTATCTGTTGCGGCCGGAACAGAGGCAAGTGTACCCGCCTGCCAGGTATTCCCTTCTGTTTCGAAATCCTGCTGCAGACGGGTCATTTCCGCCGGATCCGGCGTGCCGTGGTCGGTGGCATAGTAGATCAGCCCGGTATAGGACGGCACGGTTTCGGGCTGGCTCCCCTGCTCATCGGAGATCACGCTGTCGATCGGCGGGAGCTCCGCCTCGCTCGGAGTGCTGCTGCAGCCGGTCAGCATGGCCAGGCAAAGCAGCAGCGGGATCGCTGTTTTCTTCATTTTTTACACCTCACGCAGACAGGGACCGGACGCATCACGTCCAGTCCCTTGTTGTTATTCATGATCGCTCATTCTGGTACGGCTGCAAACCACTCTGCCCATGCCGCACGGAATGCCTCGAAAAAGGCACGGCATTCCTCGGTCTCCATGCCATCCTTGCGGAACTGGAACAGGAGCGGCCTGTCTTCGGTCAGGTCCGCATAGTACACGGAAGCAAGCCCCTGCTGCTCGATCGCCGGCGCATAGCCGAAAAGCACGCCAAGATCGGCTGCTGCCATATTCTGGAGGACTGCAGCGGAATTGCTGCAGGTCACCGTATCAAAATCATTGAAGCTGATGCCCTTCTTATGCAGCAGATGATCGAGCACAGCACGGTCGCCTGCGCCGTCCTCCTGCAGCAGCAGCGTCTTTGCCAGGAGACGCTTGAGGGGCGGATTGCTCGCCGCATATGCCTTGGCGGCATAGCAGCCGAACCGGATCTTCACGGCCGGAGCGCTCGAAAGCTGCGGCAGAGCGCAGAATTTGTCACAGAGCACGGCATCGAGCTGGCCGTTTTCCAGCCGGCGGAGCAGCTCGTCAGTGCTTCCGGTTTCAAGCACCACATGCACGCTCTGGCTGGCCATCAGCCTGGTCACGATCCCGGCGGCGGCCTTTTCACCGAATTCCCGCGGGAAGCCAAAGCGCAGCTCGGCCTGCTTCTCACTCATGCGCTGCAGGTCGGCAATGACCTTGGCGCTCATTTTGGTCATGGTCTCCGCCTGGCGGCGCAGATACTCACCCTCCGGTGTCAGATGCAGGGTCTTGCCTTCATAGGAAAACAGCTTGCAGTTGTACTTCTTCTGGAGATATTTGATGTGCTGTGTGACGGACGGCTGTGTAATGTCAAGAATTTTAGCGGTTTTGGTATAGCTCCTTGTTTCACAGAGCTGGAGAAATGTTGCGATTCTGAAATCCAGCATACTAACGCCTCCTTTACAGTGGCAGTGCGGCCGTAGCCTGTTTCTTTCCGGGAGCTCCAAAGGCTCCGGCTCCAAGGGATGCGCTTCTGTACTTCCAGTCAGTTTATGATAATATACAATACTATTATACTAAATAAAAACGGATCTGTCAAGGGGTTTTGACAAATTTGTCAAGATTCTTTTCGTTTGGCGATGCTGTACAAAATTTACGGTGTCTGCTTTTCAGATTTCCTCTTGCATTTTTTCGGAATTTGATATATAATGGAATAGTGATTGCTGCGAAATGACGGAGCAGGGTTGCCTGCGGAAAGGAAGGATCTATGAGCACAGGAAAGATCGGTTTTGATAATGACAAATACCTGCAGATGCAGTCTGCTCACATCCGGGAGCGGATCGCACAGTTCGGCGATAAGCTCTATCTCGAATTCGGCGGGAAGCTGTTTGATGACTACCATGCCGCCCGTGTGCTGCCGGGCTTCAAGCCGGACAGTAAGCTGCAGATGCTGCTGCAGCTCAAGGACGATGCGGAGATCGTGATCGTCATCAATGCGGCGGATATTGAGAAGAACAAGATCCGGGGCGACCTGGGGATCACGTATGATGTGGATGTGCTGCGGCTGTACAATGTGTTCACCAAAATCGGGCTGTATGTTTCAAGCGTGGTGCTGACACGGTATGACAACCAGCCGTCTGCGGATGCGTTCCAGAGCCGTCTGGAACAGCTTGGCATCCGGGTGTATCACCACTATGCCATCAAGGGCTATCCGTCGAACCTCTCGCTCATCATGAGTGATGAGGGCTACGGGCGCAATGAGTATATCGAGACAAGCCGGCGGCTGGTAGTCGTGACGGCACCCGGCCCGGGCTCCGGCAAGATGGCGACCTGCCTGTCGCAGATCTACCATGAGCATAAGCGGGGCATTGATGCGGGCTATGCGAAATTTGAGACATTCCCGATCTGGAACCTGCCGCTGCGGCATCCGGTCAACATTGCCTATGAGGCTGCGACCTCTGATCTGAACGATGTGAACATGATCGATCCGTTCCATCTGGAGGCTTACGGCGAGACAACGGTCAACTATAACCGGGACGTGGAGATCTTCCCGGTGCTCAATGCGATGTTCGAGCGGATCCTCGGAGAATCGCCCTACAAGTCGCCCACGGACATGGGCGTGAATATGGCGGGCAACTGCATCTT
>CAMNDR010000258.1 GCA_946535685.1 uncultured Clostridia bacterium
TGACGAAAAATCTGACTGCGCATCTGCACCACCAGCTATGTGCGGTGTTGCCTAACCAAAAGGAGAACCCATGGACATTATCCAGACACTCACCGAAGAATTCCAGATCCGCCGTGAACAGGTGGAAAACGTCGTCGCTCTGCTTGACGACGGCAAGACTGTGCCGTTTATCGCACGTTACCGCAAGGAGATGCACGGCGCACTCGATGACCAGACCATCCGCCGGCTTGCACTGCGTCTGCAGGCACTGCGCAACTTAGAGGAGCGCAAGGAGGAAGTACGCACCGCCATCGAGAACAAGAATGCCATGACCGAGGAGATCGCAAAGGCACTTGCGGCTGCAAAGACCCTTGTGGAGGTCGAGGATATCTACCGCCCCTACAAGGAAAAGCGGAGCACACGAGGCTCCAAGGCACGGGAGCGCGGCCTGACACCGCTGGCGGAGCTGATCCTGGCACAGGATCCGGCGACCGATCCGGAAGCTGCAGCGCAGCCCTTTATCTCCGAAGAAAAGGAGGTGCCCGACACCGCTGCGGCTCTGCAGGGAGCGATGGACATCATCGCCGAGCAGATCGCTGATGATGCAAAACTCCGCACGAAAATGCGCGATCTCTACCAGCGCTTTGGCACGCTCGTCTGCACGGCGACAGATCCGGAAGCGGAGAGCGTCTACCGGAATTATTACGAATTCGAGAGCCTCGTGCCCCGTGTGCAGGGGCATCAGGTGCTTGCCATCCACCGCGGCGAGAAGGAGGAATACCTCAAGGTGACGATCAATGTCGCCGAGGGGCTTGCCGAGCAGACCTGCACCAGACCCTATGTAAAGAACGATTCGGCGTGCGGAGAACTTGTGCGGCAGGCGGGCTGCGATGCGGCCAAACGGCTGATCATTCCGTCGATCATCCGCGAGGTGCGCAGTGCCCAGTATGATGCCGCCTGCACGAGCGCCATCCGGGTATTTGCGTCCAATCTGGAGCAGCTCCTGATGCAGCCGCCGCTCCGGAATACCGTGACGCTCGGTCTGGATCCGGCGTACCGCACAGGCTGCAAGCTGGCGGTCGTGGACGGCACCGGCAAGGTGCTGGATACCGGGGTGATCTATCCCACACCGCCGCATAAAAAGATCGAGGAAGCTGGCCGCAAGGTCAAGAAGCTCGTCAGCCGCTACGGCATCACGGCGGTTTCCATCGGAAACGGCACCGCATCCCGTGAATCGGAGAGCTTCATTGCCGACCTGCTCCCGTCGCTGCCGCATAAAGTAAGCTATATGGTCGTTTCTGAGGCGGGTGCTTCTGTGTATTCCGCATCGGAGCTGGCGGCTGCGGAATTTCCGGAATATGACGTTGCTCTGCGCAGCGCCGTATCCATTGCAAGACGTCTGCAGGATCCGCTGGCGGAGCTCGTGAAGATCGACCCGAAGGCGATCGGTGTCGGACAGTACCAGCATGATATGCCGAAAAATGAGCTGCAGACAGCGCTTGACGGCGTGGTCGAGGAGTGCGTGAATGCGGTCGGTGTCGATGTGAACACAGCCTCTGCGCCGCTCCTGTCGCACATCGCCGGCATCAGTGCCGCCGTTGCCAAGAATATTGTGACCTACCGGGAGGAAAACGGCCCGTTCGATAACCGCAGGCAGCTCCTGAAGGTGCCGAAGCTCGGCCCGAAGGCATTTGAGCAGTGCGCCGGCTTCCTGCGTATTCCCGGCGGCAGCCAGCCGCTCGACAATACGGCGGTGCATCCGGAGAGCCATGATGCGGCGAAATCGCTGCTCGACCGGTTCGGCTTCTCGATGGAGGATGCCGCCGCCGGCAAGCTCAGCGGCCTTGCCGACAGCATCAAAAAGGCGGGAAAGAATCCCCTCGCCCAGGAGCTCGGCATCGGCACCTATACGCTCGATGATATGGCGGCAGAGCTGCAGAAGCCCGGCCGTGATCCGAGAGATCTGCTCCCGCCGCCGCTGCTGCGCTCGGGGAATGTCATGGAGCTTTCCGACCTCAAGCCCGGCATGGAGCTGATGGGAACGGTGCGGAATATCGTGGATTTCGGGTGCTTTGTGGACATCGGTGTGCATGAGGACGGACTTGTGCATATCTCGCAGATCTGCGACCGCTATATCAAGCATCCGCTCGAAGCGGTCAAAGTCGGCGATGTGGTCAAGGTCTGGGTGCTCGATGTCGATGTCAAGCGTGGGCGCATCTCCCTGACCATGCTCGGAGACAAGCCCAAAAAACAGCAGAGAAATAGAAAATAAAGGCAAAGAAAGCGATGGAGGAAAAGGATTTATGAACACAACAGAAAAACAGCCATACAGCGGCAAAAAGGTGTTCGGCCTGACGCTGCTGTGCTTTGTGCTCACACTTGTGGTGAGCTGTGTGCTTGTCGTGTGCGTGACGGCGCACCGGCATGTCAATTATGATACGATCGCAGAGGCTGCCGCATCCGTGCCGCTGCAGTATGTGCAGTGGCGCAGGGACGGACAGACGGTCACGCTGCCGCAGTACATCAACGAGACCTGCATCGGGGACGAGCGGTATTCGGAGGCACAGATCGCCAATCTTTTCCGGGACGGCGATTTCCATATGCGGGTCGGCGAAAAGGCGGGGATGGCGGCGCAGTATCTTGTGCTGCACAAGTCTCATCCGGAGGATGCGCAGCTCCCGCTCATCACGTCCGATGATATCCATTCTGCCATCGACTGCAATGCGTCCACGATCCGCCTGCATTTGGGGCTGAACGATGCTGCAGAGATCGAGCCGCTGGTGCAGCAGAATGCTGCCGCTGCCTGCGAGGCGTATAACACGGCGGTGACGGATACGATGACGAA
>CAMNDR010000259.1 GCA_946535685.1 uncultured Clostridia bacterium
ATCCTGTGCGCCAGAACCGGCACAGCGAGGGACTTGACATCGTCCGGTGTGACGAACGTCCTGCCGTGTACAAAGGCAGACGCCCGCACCGCCTTGAAGCAGGCGATGGAACCTCTCGGGCTGACGCCAAGGGCTGCCATGTCGCTCTCACGGGTGGCATGCACCAGCGAAATGATGTAATTCCGGACATTGTCCGACACCTTCACCGAGTTCACCTGCTCCTGCAGGGCTTCGATCTCTGCAGGGGTGATCACGGGTTCGGTGATATTGTTGATCGGGTTCTGCTCACCGTTCCGGTCGAGGATCGCAAGCTCCTCCTGCAGCGTGGGATAGCCCATGGAGATGCGCATGAAGAAACGGTCCATCTGTGCTTCCGGAAGATGATACGTGCCGTAGGTCTCGACCGGGTTCTGCGTGGCAATGACCATAAACGGCGTGGGCAGCTTATGTGTCTGGCCGTCAAGGGAGATCTGGTGCTCCTCCATGATCTCAAGCAGCGCTGACTGCACCTTCGGGCTGGCACGGTTGATCTCATCCGCCAGCAGGAAATTACAGATCGCAGCACCAGGACGGTACTCCAGCGAGCCGTCCTGCTGGTTGACGATGGAATAGCCTGTGATATCAGAAGGCATGATGTCGGGCGTGAGCTGGATACGGTGGAATTCACCGCCCACGGAACGGGACAGGGCCGCCGCAAGCTGCGTCTTGCCGACGCCGGGTACATCCTCGAGCAGCACATGGCCGCCGCAAAGCATGGCGATGATCGTCTGCAGGATCGTCTCGTCCTTGCCGACGATGACCTTTGCGGTGCTCTGCAGAATGCTCTGTACATCCTTTTGCATAGAAAAATCCTCCTTCAATTGCAATCAGCCTTCCGGCTGTTCTTCAGACTGTTCTTCGTCCGGATCCTCCGGCTCCTCCGGCGGGAGCACGAGTACATCCTCCGCGGATGGGAGAAGCACGTCAAGTGCTGCCGTGAAATCTCCGTCTGCAAGGGATCTTGATGCCCTGGCAAGGCGCAGATCCGTATCTGTGACCGTGACATTTCCGGCATAATAATAGAGATCCTGTCCGGTTTCGTTGTTGATCAGCAGCAGGAATCCGGGAGCATCCTCACCGAACAGCGCCGCATAATACTTCGATGCAAAGCGCTCCGGTGTATATCCGGCAAGGGTGTCTGTGATGACAAGCGCCGCACAGATCTCCTGGCTGTCGGCAGCCGCCTGCAGAGAAGCCTGGTACTGTGCGATCGCATCACCGCTGAGATGGCCGTGCTCATCGAGCACCACAGCCGTCTCATGCAGCTCACCGAGCGCCGTGATGCGCTCGTCAAAGTCGAGCGTCGGTGCTTCGGTCGGCACTTCGGTCTCCGCTTCCGTCTCCGGTTCTGTTGCAGCTCCGGTCGCTTCGGTCAGCTCCGGCTGCTGCTTTGGCGCTCTGCAGCCGGATAGCAGCAGTGCGAGCGCCAACAAAGGCATAATGGCTTTTCTCATGGTGTCTCCTTTGAAGCGGCATAGGCTGTCTCCAGAAGCAGACGCTCATTGGCATCAAAATCCACCAGCAGCACAGACTGGCCGTCGATCGTGTCAGCCGTCCAGGTGCCGTCTGCCGGGATCTGCTGCCCGTGTGTGTCATAGCCGATCAGGAACGGCACACGCAGCGACAGCAGGTACAGCTCCGCCAGGTTCATATTCGTGGAAAAATGGGGCAGCGCTTCCTGTGCAAGCTGCGGCGCTGCCGTAAGGGCATGGGTTTTCACACGCTCCGTGAGCGCCGTGATGACCTCACGCTGGCGGGACGTGCGCTCGAAATCAGCATTGCCGACATAGCGGATACTCGCATAGGCAAGTGCCTGCTTTCCGTCAAGCTGCAGCGCTCCGCCGGCCGGCAGCAGATCTGCATTCTCATCCTCGCCGAGCAGCGTATTCAGCTCATAGCTCAGGATGCCGTTGACCGCCTGCGCTTCTTCGTTGGAAAGTGTCAGCTCCACGCCGCCGAGGGCGTCGATCACCCGCACGAATCCCACAAAATCCATGCAGAGATAGTCGTCGATGCTGACATTGTAATTCTGCTCGATCGTGTCCATGAGCAGCTCTGCACCGCCGATCGAATAGGCGGCATTCAGCCGTCCCTCTCCGTTTCCGGGGATCTCGACCCAGGCATCCCGCAGCAGCGAATGCATCCCGATCTCACGGGTACGGGAGTTGAGCGTGAGCAGGATCATGGAATCTGAACGTCCGCGCTCCTGCGCAAGGTCACGGGAATCCGTACCGATGAGCAGCACCGTCCGGACATACAGCCGGTCAAGCGTTCCGCTGATGACAGTCCGTTCCCCTCTCGGAAGGCGCTGCACATGGCTCAGAAACCAGAGCGATGCGGCAGAATACAGCAAAAAAACAAGTGCCGCCGCAGCGCAGAGCCCTCGCAGAAGCCGGATGAATCCGCTTGTTCTGCGGCGGGTACGTCTGCGGGGAGCGGCGGCCTGCGGTGTATCATAATCAGTGTAGTGTGAGGAGATGCGGTCGATCTCCTGCTCTCTTTCAAAATCACTCCGGAACTCCTGCGGCATGACGATGGGCGCTGTATCGCCGAACGGGTTGTCATAGCGCTTGCGGGAACGGGGCGTTTGCCCGGTTGAGCTGCCGCTGAGATTGGATCGCAGTCTCGGCAGCTCGCTGCGGGATCGCTTTGCCATAGAATAAACTCCTTTTATACTACGCGCTATTGCAAATACAAATATCGATTTGCAATCCGCCGTCTTTGACGGCGGGCGGCGCATAGCGCCGCAAAGCGCT
>CAMNDR010000260.1 GCA_946535685.1 uncultured Clostridia bacterium
GGATGCCAAGCTGATGCTCTTCGTCCTCAGCGACGGCGAAACGAATGTGGGCTGCAGCCTGAATTCGATCTCTGATATTGAGGCAGGTCTGGACATTCCGGTCTATACCATCGGCTACAATGCGGATCTGAGCGATCTTGGAAAGCTCTCCGAGATCAACGAAGCCGCAACGATCGACGCTGATTCGGAAGACGTTGTCTATAAGCTCGGCGCACTGTTCAATGCACAGATGTAACAGATCTTTCGCATCCCCCTCTCTCAGCGAGAGGGGGATTTTTTATGCCCTGCAAAGAAAAAACCCCCTCCCCCACTGGGGGAGGGGGCAGGGGGTAGGGGAAAACCCATCACATGCGGATCAGCGGGAGCATAAAGAACCCGACCACCATCGCCGCACAGATAATCAGCACGATAACACGCATGAGCGTGCTTTTTTTCTGTGCTGGCTGCTGTTTTCTGGACTTCAAGTTCATTCACCTCAATTCTTACGGGCTGACAACGATCACACCATCGGCAACCGTATTCGTCTGTTCCGGTGTCTGCTCCGGTGCATCCGGCACAACCGGCTCATTCCCGGCCGGTGCCTCAGGCACAATCTGCTCTGCGGGCTGCTCGTTGGCAGGAGCGGGAGCCGGCGCAGCATCGACCGCCGCTGCTGTCTCCGTAGCGCGAAGTCTGTCCCAGACGCTCGTGGTCGCCGGAATAACAGCGATCATCGAGGCAACCGCCTGCCCCTCCTTCTGCTCCCGGTATTCCTTGTTCTTCTTGTCAATATCATTCAGCGTGTGCAGACCAAATCCCAATATGGCGATCATGATCAGCAATGTGGCTGCGATCCAGACCATTCGTTTCATCCTTGCATCCCCTCCAATCTGTTTCCGTTCGTTTCCGTGACAGCGGTCTCCCAGCCCTCCGGCTGAACCCGCCAGGCTGCCACGTTGTCAGCAGTCACTTCAACCTCCGAGCCCTCCGGAAGATCCGGCAGTGCTTCGGATGTCTCCGCCAGTGCCGCATAGATCCTTCCGTTTTCCACCCGGCGGATCTCTCCCCAGAGCAGCTCGATGCCAAAGCCGAATTTGTTCGCAGTCTCCTCATCCAGCTCAAACTCCAGACGAACAGCCGCCCATGCAAACGGCTTTTCCACAGCCGACCGGAACACCGGAAATGCTGCCTTAGCCAGCCGCAGCCGGCGGTAAAATTCCCTGTTCGATGACGGATAGGCAGGTTCCTCCCTGAACAGTCCCGATGCCGGCGGCAGCTTCTCGCCGTCATCCGTCATGACAAGCACCGCACCTGCCGGCGCATTCCGCTCCATCTCCGCAGCTACTGTCCCCTCGGCAGCATAGTCCTCCGCTCTTTGCCAGGTGAACTGATAGCCGCCTTCCTCAAGACGTACATCCGCGATCGGCGCTCCTGCATCCGGCAGAAGGCCGCGTTCTACGCACTGCTTTGCGATCTGGTCGAGCATATCCGCATACAGATCGTAATTCTGATGGTCTGCACCCATGATCTCCAGCTCGCGCATACCCATCGTACACATGCCGATCGTCGTGATCCAGACCTCACCGGTCTCATCGGATCCGGAGAGATACAGACCGAACAGATCACTCGGCGTGACTGCATCCGGATACTTCGCCGCATACCGCACCCACGACGGCGGATACGCATGCTGTGTCAGCAGATCCGCCATGCAGACCATCTCCGGGAACAGCACCGCCATCACACGCATCATCATCGCATAATCCTGCATCGGATTGTCCCCAAGCTCCATCGTGAACAGATACTTCTGCGGATTGCTCTGCAGCAGCTCCAGCGTTTCTTCCTCCAGACCTGCGACCGGTCTTGCACGCACCGGCTCGCGCACCTCTGTCAGGAATACGGCGATCTCGTACAGGATCCCGTCTCTGCGCACCATAATGCGCACATCATCCGTCCCCTCTGCGCCGACAAGCTCCAGTCCCTCCGGCACAGCCTTCCGGAAGCGCTCGGCGAGCTCCTCCGTGGTCGGATGGATCCCCTCCGGAAGCGACACAGCGATCATCGCCGGCCGCTTCTGGATCAGCCCGTGCAGCACACCGGACGGTTCTGTCTTCTCCATCCGATCAGCTCTCGGCAGCTCTCTCTGCAGGCGGTCAGTGAAATCCGAAGTGCCGTTGCGCTTGTCAAGCAGACCCGCCTGTTCCCTGGCAATACCGTAGAAATAATCCCGCACCTTTTCGAGTGAGATGCCCTTTTCCTCCTCCGGCACCGGCAGGAGCCGGAGCAGCTTGCTCTGTGAATACCGGTCATCCGGATCCTCCGAAAGCTCCACAATCACAGAAAGCAGCCGGTAAGCACCGCCGGCATAATACATCCGGTTGACCGGATTGCGGCAGTTCAGGAAATTCTCGATGCTCTGCTTGAACAGCCGCCAGCCGTGCGCCGGATTGATGCAGCTATACAGCTCCAGCAAAATCGCCAGATAATTCAGAAATTCCGGCTCATTGCCGATCAGCCGCTCGCAGCGTGCGCCGTAATAGGCGGCCTCTTTCAGATCGCCCTTGCCGAGATAGTAGCTCGTCAGTCCCCCGTAGGTCACATGCGGCACTTCTCCGCAGCGCAGCGTCCCCTCGAACAGCGGCTGTGCAATGCGCAGCGCCTCCTCTTCATTTCCCAGATAGAGCTGGAACTTCATCTCCTGGCTCGTCTCGCATGCCTTGCAGTCGCTTGTGGCATCGCGGGGCGTGCGCTCATAGGCCTCGAATTCCCGGATGGCGAGCGCCCTGTCCACATGCTTG
>CAMNDR010000261.1 GCA_946535685.1 uncultured Clostridia bacterium
CACAGGCGGAGGAATACCGGGTGCAGTTCGGATTTGCCCATTTTTCTGATATTTTCGGCGCACGCATGTCCGATTTCGGCATCACCAGCGATTCCGAGCTGACAGACTACTGCAACACCCTCGGCCGATGCGCCCGCACGAACCGCAAGACGGCGCAGGCCAATCTCCCGCTGATCGGCGAGAAGATCCGCAATGCCACCCAGGGCAAGGTCATTGCCATCAATTGCTATAACCCGATGGATACCATCGAAAGCTACAGCACCCTCAGCGCCAAGCGCCAGATGGCGTATGACACGGCATCCAATCCGGTCAAGGGCATGATGAAGGACTATCTCAATGTGGAATATGCCAAATATGCCGAAAGCTACGGCTTTACGGTCGTGGATGCGTTCAATGAATTTCTCGGCAAGGCCTATCTCTATTCCCATCCGGAGGAGCTGCAGCCGGAGCCTTCGCTGCTCGGCGCACGCCTGCTTGCGGCAAGGGTCAGCGATGCGATGGGCTATACACTCGATTTCCCGGAGCAGACGCTCGGCGATGTGAACGGCGACAGCACGGTCAATGCCTCCGATGCGGCGCAGGTGCTCATCCATGCGGCAAGCGTGGGCGCAGGCAAGGCCGGCACGCTCACGAAGCTGCGGGCGCTCAGCGGCAATGTGAGCCGGGATTTTGAGCTCAATGCGACCGATGCAGCCCGCATCCTGATCTATGCGGCGATCGAGGGTGCAGGCGGCGAAGCGGATTTCGGGAGGATCGGATGATGGAGGAGAGAACAACGCCTGTCCTGTATCTGGTCATTCCCTGCTATAATGAGGAGGAAGCGCTCCCGGTGACGGCGGAAAAGCTGCATGAAAAGCTCACTGCCATGATCGGGGAGGGGCTGATCCGGCCGGAGAGCCGCATGGTGTTCGTCAACGACGGCTCCAAGGACAAGACCTGGGAGGTCATCGAAGCGCTGCATGAGAGCGATCCGCTCGTGCAGGGGATCCGGCTGAGCCGGAACAGAGGCCACCAGAATGCGCTCCTTGCCGGGATGATGACGGTGCGCAATGCCTGTGACTGCATCATTTCGCTCGATGCCGACCTGCAGGATGACATCAACGCGATGGACGAGATGATCGCCCGCTACATGCAGGGCTGCGAGATCGTCTACGGCGTGCGCAGCGACCGGGAATCCGACACGGCATTCAAGCGCGGCACGGCGCAGGGCTATTACAAGATGATGGCGCATCTCGGTGCGGATCTGGTCTATAACCATGCGGATTACCGCCTGATGAGTGCGCTGGCGCTCGATGCGCTCTCGGAATACGGCGAGGTCAATCTGTTCCTGCGGGGCATCGTCCCGATGCTCGGCTACAAGACGGGCAAGGTCTACTATGCCCGTGCGCCCCGGATGCAGGGCGAATCCAAGTACCCGCTCAGCAAGATGCTCAGCTTTGCGTTTGAGGGGCTGACATCGCTGTCGATCAAGCCGATCCGGATGATTACCTCGCTCGGACTTGGCATTTTCTTTGCGAGCATCATCATGCTGATCTATATCATCGTGCGCTATTTCATGGGCATGACGGTCGCAGGCTGGCCGTTCCTGGCGGTTTCCGTCTGGGGCATCGGCGGGCTGCTGCTGCTGTCGGTCGGCATTGTCGGGGAATACATCGGCAGGATCTATCTGGAAACCAAACACCGCCCGCGCTACCGGGTGGAGACTTATCTGGAGTAAGGACTATGAAAAAGAATCACAACCGGCTGACGGCGCTGGCGGCGGCTGCAGCGCTTTGCGCAGGGCTTGTGCAGGGGATCCCGGCGCATGCGGCTGCAGCAGGACAGATCGAAGCATGCGGTGACGGCACGGCGATGCTGGCATCGCTTTCCTCGCTGGAGCACGGCGCTTTTCAGACCTATCTGCATCTGAACGGGCTGCATTACCGTGCCTATGCGAATGCACGGGCAAAGACGGGCGATGTGCTCTATTTCCTGCAGCAGGAGGAAGAACAGAAAAAGCTCGCAGATGCGGAATATATCGTCATCACGGCAGGGCTGATGGACGTGATCGCCCCCCTGCAGGATCAGGCAGATAGGACCGGTATCCAGCAGTTCAGCGATATATTCGGGCAGCTCCCGGAGGCGCAGCTTGCGGAATGCACGGATGCGCTTGCGGCAAGCGTGACGCAGAACAAGGATGCCTTCACGGAACATTACAAGGCGATCGCCGCAGAGCTGCAGCAGTATCCCGATGCGCATATCATCCTGACGACGGTCTATCATCCGCTGAAAGCCTGTGAAACGGGGCTTTCTCCGGAGCGGCAGGCGTATTATGACAAGGTCAGCGATGCACTGGATGCTGTGCTGACGGAGACAGTCAATCCGCTGATCCGGGAGCTTGGCGATGCCTATGGCTATACCGTGGTGGATGCCTATGCGCTCTTTGACGGCAAGGCGGACTATACTGCCCCGGAAGCGCTCGACCCGTATCCGACCGGTGCCGGCTATCAGGCGCTCGGCACGGCGCTCCTAAAAGCGCTCGATGCGCCTGTACCGGAGGGCTGGACATACGGCGATGTGAACCGGGACAGCGCCGTGAATGCGTCCGATGCGGCGCTTGTGCTGATCCATGCGGCATCCGTCGGCGCCGGAACAGACGGCACCCTCACCCTCGTCGGCGAGCTCCTCGCGGCCGATTTCAACCGTGACGGCAATGTCAACGCCTCCGATGCGGCGCAGATCCTCATCAAGAGTGCGAAGGATAACGCTTAATAGGGGGGGTCCTCGCCCCCC
>CAMNDR010000262.1 GCA_946535685.1 uncultured Clostridia bacterium
ATGAGTTCGATGTGATGGAATCGCAGACGGAACTGCTCGAACGGCTGGGCTTTTCGTTCGATTTTTCCCGCCGTCCCTATGCCGTGACCACGGGCGCACCGATCTTCTTTGACGGGCTTGACCTGGATGAGATCGTGCAGGAGCTGGCGCATAATCTGGTTCTGGGGAAGATCAATCCGCAGTCCCATGTTCTCGATGATATGCTGCACGAAATGGCGTGCAAATCCGCCATCAAGGCGAATGACAGGAATTCCATCGAGGAGCTGCAGGCGCTCGCAGAGCGTGTGTGCAACGATGACAGCATCCGCCACTGCCCGCACGGGCGGCCGGTGATGTTCACCATGTCAAAATATAACCTCGAACGGCAGTTCCGGAGGAGGGTGTGAGTATGCGGCAGAAAGTCCTTGCCGTGGTCGGCCCGACCGCATCGGGGAAAACTGCCCTCGGCGCAATGCTGGCGAAGGCCTACGATGGGGAAGTGATCTCCGCCGATTCCATGCAGATCTATGAGGGGCTGGATATCGCTTCGGCAAAGCCCACGGAGGAGGAGATGCTCGGTGTGCCGCATCATCTGATCGGCTGCATCCCGCGCTCGCACCGCTTTTCCGTGGCGGAGTACGCAGCGCTTGCCCATGAGAAGATCGCCGAGATCGCAGGGCGGGGCCATCTCCCGGTCATGGTCGGCGGAACCGGGCTCTATGTGGATACGGTGCTCGGCGGGATGGATTTTCCGCAGGAGGAGGACACCGGCATGCGGGAGATCCTGCAGCGGCGCCTTGCCGAGGAGGGAAAGGAAGCGCTCCATGCGCAGCTTGCCGCCCTCGATCCGGAGGCCGCTGCCGCCATCCATCCGAACAATGCCGTGCGGGTCATCCGGGCGCTTGAAGTCTGCCTGACGACCGGCTCGACCTTCACACAGTACAAGCGGGACAATGCTGCCCGCCCCTCGCCCTATGAGGCGCTGTACATCGGCCTGGACTGGGAGCGGGAGGTGCTCTATGCGAGGATCGGCCGCAGAGTCACGGAAATGGCGGAACACGGCCTGATCGAAGAAGTCAGGGAGGCGATGCAGCAGCAGACCGCCACGGCGGGAGCTGCCATCGGCTATAAGGAGCTTTTTCCCTATTTTGCGGGCGAAAAGTCCCTGGAGGAATGCCTGGACGATATCCGCCGGGAAACACGGCGCTATGCCAAGCGGCAGCTCACCTGGTTTCGTCGAAATGCTCAAATTCAGTGGTTAAAGATGTACGAAAGTGACGAACTGCGAAAAATTTTGGAAAAAGCGCAAAAAATCATAGCCAAAAACGATTTTTTATGCTATAATGGATAATAAGTGCTTTTACATCCAGAAACAGAAGCACTTCCGATGCAGTCTCAGGGCTGCACCAGAAAGGAGAAAGCAATGAACAAAATGATGAACCTCCAGGATACCTTCCTGAATCAGGCCCGCAAGGAGCGCATCCTTGTGACGACCTATCTTGTCAACGGCTTCCAGTGCAAGGGCATCGTCAAGGGTTTTGACAACTATGTCGTGATCTTCGACTGTCAGGGGCAGCAGCAGCTTGTTTACAAGCATGCGATCTCGACCATTGCCCCCTCTCGTCCGGTCTCCATCCTGGACAACGAGCCGGAAAAGTCCGAATAAAGGCGGCAGCCCATGAACAACGGAATGATGACGATCGTCCTTGTCGTAGTGGCGGTGTTTGTCATCCTGACGGTGGTGAATGTGGCGTACCGGGCTGTCAATGTGGATTATGTCACCGAAACAGCGCTGGTTTCCGTCGGTACGGATTCCGAACGTGTCAAGGGCGTTTTCGTCCGGGACGAGCAGGTGCTGACCTACAGCGGCGGCGGTGTCATCAGCTATGAGGTCGCTGACGGCGGCAAGGTCGGCGTCGGCAGTCTGATCGCGGGGGTCTATTCCTCCGAGGATCAGATCGAGATCCGGCAGCGGATCGCTTCGCTCAAAAATGAGCTGGCGCTGCTCGAACGCATCTCGAACCCCGGCACGACCCAGACGGCACAGCCCTCCGGCATTTCGGAGCTGTTCACACAGGATTACAAGGATTTCCTGTATGACCGTGAACGCCGTGAGCTTGGGGATCTTGCATCCCGGCGGGGCGACATGCTCGTGCTGCTCTCCACCTACCAGCTCGTAACGGGCAAGGACAGCGGCTATGCCGTGAAGATGCAGAAGATCGAGGCGGAGATCGCCGAGCTCGAAGCATCGCAGGAAACGCCGCTCAAGACCATAACGGCAGAAGATGCGGCCTATTTCGTGAGCTATGCTGACGGCTATGAGGACACGCTGCGGATCGGGGATGTGCCAAGCCTGACCCCGGAACGCATTGCCGAGATCAAGGACAACCCCGGCAACGAGGACGGCGCAGTCGGCAAGCTCATCGACAGCTACCGCTGGGTGCTGGCCGCTGTGGTGGACAATTCTGAGAAGATCTACAACAAGGGCGACACCGTGACGCTGAAATTTGCCTCGACTTCTGAGACCGTCAAGGGCGAGATCACGCTCCTGAACAGCGCCGCCGGTGCGGACAAGACCGTGATCGGCGTGACATGCTATTCCATGTCCCACGACCTGGTGCAGCACCGTGCAGAGACCGTGGAGATCATCCGCGGTGAGTATCAGGGCATCATGGTGCCCAGAGATGCGCTGCATTTCAAGGAGATCACCAACAAGGACGGCAGGTCCGAGAAGGTCCGGGGCGTTTACATCCTCAGCGGCGAGCAGCCGGAATTCCGGAAGCTCGACG
>CAMNDR010000263.1 GCA_946535685.1 uncultured Clostridia bacterium
CTTCACGGAGCTGCTGTGCAAGCTGCCCGTGTCCGACATCGACCGCATAGACCTTCGCTGCGCCCTGCTGCAGCATACAGTCCGTGAATCCACCGGTTGATGCGCCGATATCCATGCAGATCCTTCCCGTCAGTTCCACCTGAAATACCTCCAGTGCGCCGGAGAGCTTCAGCCCTCCCCTGCCGACAAACGGCAGATCCTCCGTGAGCGTCAGCACCTGTGTCTCTTCAATGAGCGCTGCGGGCTTAGTCACCGGAATGCCGTCACAGAGCACCTTTCCTTCTGCGATCAGGAGCTTTGCACGAGAGCGGCTCGCACACAATCTTCGCTCCGTCAGAGCGATATCAACTCTTTTCGCCATAGGCATAGATATAGCGACAGACCGCATGCTCTGAAAGATCGGCCTTTTCAAGCAAGGAGGGTACCGATGCATGCTTCAGGAAATTATCGGCAGATACACGAACAAACCGTCCGCCGAAGCCGTACTGCGCAAGAAGCGAGCCAAATATCGTCGAAATGCCGCCAAAACCGCTGCTCTCCTCAAAGAAGATCACAACCCTATAGCGCAGCGCTTTCTCCACAAGCTCTTCATCGACCGGAAAGATCCTCGTCAGCTTGAGCAGACTCGTCTTGTAGCCGCTTCGTTCGCAGGTCTCGTGGCCTTTCCAGAGTGCCTCATAGATACGGCCGTAGGAGATCAGCAGGATCTCTGCCTCCGGATCCTCTGTATAGGTATACTCTGTATTGAGATCATCAAGCGGAAACGCCGGTGTGCCCTCATTTCCTCTCGGATAGCGCACTGCCGTCAGTCCTGTATCCTCAAACACCGCACGGCGCAGGCACATTCTCAGCTCCGCATAGCAGGACGGCGAATAGATTACTGTCCCTGGAATGCTTGTGAGCATAGGAACATCAAACATGCCCTGGTGGGTCTCGCCGTCTTCTCCCACGATGCCCGCGCGGTCTATGGCGAGCACCACATGCAGACCGCCGATCGCCACATCATGGATAAGCTGGTCATAGGAACGCTGCAGGAAGGTCGAATAGACTGCAAAAAACGGCAGCCGTCCGCATGCCGAAAGACCTGCTGCAAAGGTTACAGCATGCTGCTCGGCAATGCCGACATCATAGAAGCGCCCTGGGTATTCTGCTGCAAAATACTGCAGTCCGGTGCCAAATTCCATCGCTGCTGTGATGGCACAGATGCGTTCATCCTCAGCGGCCATTTCTGTGAGCTCCTTGCCGAATACTGCAGAGTAGCAATCATCACCGGAAACCTCCGGGTTGCCCGTCATAATGTCAAATTTCGATACGCCATGGAACTGCGAAGGATGCAGCTCAGCGGGCAGATAGCCCTTGCCCTTCACTGTCTTGACATGGATCAGCACCGGTGTTTTATAGCATTTGGCCGTTTTCAGGACCTCCTCCAGCTCCTGCTGGTTATGGCCGTCTACCGGACCAAGATACACAAAGCCCATCTGCTCGAACATCGTCGCCTGCTTGAGTACAACACGCTTAAAGCTGTCCTTTGTGCGCTTAAGCACCTTGATGGTCGGCACCCCGACCTTTGGAGTGGCACGCAGATTCCGCTCGATCTCCTGCTTGGTGCGGACATAGCTCTCGCTTTCCCGGATACTGCGCAGATAGCCGGAAACCGCACCTACATTGCCGGAGATGGACATGTCGTTGTCGTTGAGTATAACGATCAGATTGCTCAGCTTCTTTTTGCCGCCGTTGTTCAGGCCTTCAAAAGAAAGGCCGCCAGTCAGCGCCCCATCGCCGATGATGGCAATGGCATAGTGATGATCCCCTGCCAGCCGCATCGCTTCAGCCATTCCGCAGGCTACGGAGATGGAAGTGCTGCTGTGGCCGCTGATAAATGCATCATGCGGAGATTCGGAAGGCTTTGGAAATCCCGAAATACCGCCCTCTTTGCGGATGGTGCGGAACTGCTTGTACCGTCCGGTGAGGATCTTGTGGGTATAGCACTGGTGACCGACATCCCAGATGAATTTATCCTTGGGCGACTCAAAAATACGATGCAGCGCAAGCGTCAGCTCCACCGCTCCAAGGTTGGAGGCGAGATGCCCTCCGTTTTTGGAAATCGTGCGCACCATAAGGCTTCGGATCTCCTTGGCAAGCCGGGCACACTGCAGGTAACTCAGCTTTCTGAGATCCTGCGGGAGCTGCAGATCGGCGAGCCGATACTCCTTCTGCTCCGGCATTCTATCTTGTACATTCATAGTCATTCCCTTTATCCCAACGGAAAGATTGCTCCGATCACGATACCCAGGATCGCACCGCAAAGAACCTGCAGCGGGGTATGTCCAAGCAATTCCTTGAATTCTTTTCTTTTGGCATCAATATCGCCGTCCAGCATCAGCAGACGTTCCATGATCTCATTGAGCTGCTTTGCGTGCTTTCCGGCTTCCAGCCGCACATTTGCTGCATCATACATGACAATCGCAGCGATCACGAACATGACAGCCGTGACCGGGCTGTCCCACCCAACGAGACGAGCGGTCGAGACAAAAGCGGCACAGACCAGAGAAGAATGCGAGCTTGGCATGCCGCCGGAGCCGTAGAGGCGTTCCAGCTGAAAGCTCGAATTATGGATCAGATTCAGAAAAAACTTGATGATCTGTGCAGATGCCCATCCGATAACGCCGCACACAATGACCGGATTATAAAATGTCATTCTGCACCTCCTTACTGCAGCCGCACCAGCAGCGCATCAGCAAGTGCGTGCAGGAAAGAGGCATC
>CAMNDR010000264.1 GCA_946535685.1 uncultured Clostridia bacterium
GCAGCGAGATGTTCTCGGCACGGAGCGCAGCGTATATGCGTGATATCATGCTCCGGAACGGCAAGGAGAACTATGCAGAGGTGCTCCCCGGCACGGACATTGGTGTCAAGAGCGGCACGGCGCAGGTGAAGAACGGCACGGAGGAAAATTCCCTCCTGACAGGCTTTGTCGATGACAAGGATTTCCCGGTCGCCTTCTGCATCGTGATCGAGAACCGCGTCAAGGGCGAGGTCTCCACCAGCGATATCGCCGGTGTGATGCTGCAGAACCTCCGGACAGCGCTTGCAGCGGAGTGAACGGGGGATTTCGCTCGCTGCGGCGAGCGACCAAGGGGCTCTGTCCCTTGGATCCCCGCAAGCTTTTTTTACGAAAAAAAGCTTGAGCAAAAAAACGATCATAAAAAGAGGCTCCGGATTTCATCGGAGCCTCTTTCAGTCTGTCAAAAAAACATTCTTAAATGCGCGGAGCGAAATCCCTTCTACATCGTCAGCAGGAACCGGATCCAGCGTCCCTGTTCGCAGGTGACCTGGATGCGGATGCGGTGGACATCCATGATGCTCTTGGCGATGGCAAGGCCGAGGCCGTAGCCGGATTTGCCCTTGTTGTTGCGTGCCTTGTCGCCCCGGTAGAAGCGCTCGAAGATGCGCTCGGTCTCTGCCGGGGAGATCTCGCAGCCGGTGTTGTAGAATTCCAGGATGCAGTGCTCGCCGCGCTGGAGGAGCGTGACCTTGATGATGCCGTTCTCGTTGGAATATTTCAGCGCATTATCAATAAAAATCGCACAGAGCTGCCGGATATGCTGCTCGCTGCCGTGGTAGGTCACATTCGGCTGGACATCCATCTCCAGATTCCGGTTCTGCTCAAATGCCGCACTTTCAAACGGCAGCGTGGTCGCTGCAACGGCCATCGACAGGTCAAAATCCTCGAAATGATATTCCTGCGTGGCATTGTCCATCCTTGCCAGCCGCAGCAGGTCGCCGACAAGCTGGTTCATTCTGCCGATCTGCTCCTGCATATAGCCGAGCCATTTGTTCTCGCCGATCTCATCCTGCAGGATATCGGCATTGGCCGTCAGCACGGCGATCGGGGTTTTCAGCTCATGGCCTGCATCCGAAACGAACTGCTTCTGGCGGGTGAAGGCGGACTGCACAGGATCGGTGATCATCCTCGACAGGAAGATCAGGATCACCAGCAGCAGCAAAAGCATCGCAAGCCCGACCCAGACTGTCAGCCGGAACAGATTGTTCAGCAAGCCCTGGTCAGAGGTCTTGTCCGTGATGACAAGCAGCGTGCCATAGTCCTTTTCTGCACGGCAGAACTGCAGCCAGCCGTACATGCCCTTGTCCTTGCCGGTCTCGAGAATGCCCGCCAGGATCTCGGCGGCCTCCGCATCCGTGTAGTCCTCCGTATTGCGCAGACCAAGGAAATTGCCCTCCGGATCTGCCATGACCGCAAAATGGTCGATCGTGATGGAGACATTCCATCTGTCCGGTCTTGGCTCTCGCGGCTCCGGGATATGCGTTTCGCTGGGCGGCGGTTCGGTCGGAAGGGGCTCGGTCGTCTCCGGCACGGTCTCTGTCCGGGTCTGCGTTTCAGGATCCCTGGGTGCCTGCGGCGGCTCTGTCTGCACAGCGGGCGGATCGGTCATGTTCTGCTGTACTTCCGGCGCAGGCGGCTCGGTCTGTGCCGGCTGGATCCGGCGGGTCTCCGGCTCATCGTCATCATCGCTGTCATCATCGTCGCTGTCATCCGGCTCCTGCGGTGCCCACGGCGGCGGGATGTTCTCGCTCGGACGCTGCTCCTGCCATTCCTGCGGCGGGCGGCGTCCCTCCTGCGCAGAATCCTCCTGGCGCTGCGGCGGTTCCTGGCGTTCCTGACCGCCCCAGCCCCATCCGCCGCCTTCCTGCGGGGACTGCACTTCCGGCTGCGGATCGGCCTTCCAGCCGCCCCAGCCCCAGTTCCAGCTCCATTCGCCGCCATCCTGCGGGGTCTGGGCTTCCGGCTGTGATTCGGCATCCCAGGAACCCCATGCAAGCGAGACGATCCCGCCATCGCCCGGATCGGCCTGTGCTGCGGCGGCATCGCTGCTCTCCGGCGCTGTGGTTTCCGGCGCCGTTGCTTCCGGCGGCAGCGCCGGGGGCGGCATCCCGCCGTCCGGCGGCTGTGTGACAAGGGAATTATACCGCTCACTGGCGGCGATCTGTTCGAGCAGGTGCATGGACTGCGACTGGCTGACCGTCTTCATGATGATATTGATCGAGGTCAGCATGATGAGGAATACCACGATCAGGATCGCCATCGCCGTGAGGACAAAGCGCAGCCGCATCATGCGGATGACATCCCGCCGGAAATCCTGCACGAAGGATCTGACCTGTTTCCATTTCGGCAGCTTCATCCCTTCGACCCGCCTTCCAGGAAATAGCCGATGCCGCGGGCGGTCTTGATGGTGACGCACGAACCGATGGCACTGAGCTTCTTGCGCAGGAACGAGATATAGACCTCGACATTGTTATATTCCACGTCGCTCTCATAGCCCCAGATCTTCTCGATGAAGCGCTCCTTCGGGATGAGCTGCTTGGGGTTGGCGATGAGCAGCTCCATGATCTGGTATTCCTTGAGGCTGAGCTTGAGGAACTGCCCCTCCCGGCTGAGGGAGAAGGTGGATTTGTTGAGGGCGATGTCCCCGAAGGTGAATTCATCGGTCACGACCTCGCCCTTCCGGCGGGTCAGCGACCGCACCCGTGCAAGGA
>CAMNDR010000265.1 GCA_946535685.1 uncultured Clostridia bacterium
GGACAGCACCGGATATCCATAGTCATCCTTCAGCATCGCAGAGCCGAGCGTTCTCTCATACGCCCACGGATCGCAGAACTTCACCTGCTGATAGATGATGCCGTCGGCATCATACTCCTTTGCCAGTTCCGCGACATACTGTTTCCTGCCGTAGACCTTGGCCTGGTTCATCATGCGCGGACACTGGCAGTGCTGAATATAGTGCCGACACACCTGGGTCAGGGCATCCTCTTCGTCATTCAGGATGATCTCCGTACGGCCGGGATAGGAGCCAAAGCAGAAGCGGTCGCAGCACACGAACGCCCCCTGCTCTTCAATAAGCTTGATGAAGCCGCTGTCATCGACCTCAGAGCCGACCAGCAGAATGCGTGCACGCCAGGGGTTCTTCTCATCCGGCTCGCGTGTTTTCAGTTCCTCCAGCGTCTCCTCGAGCTTATCGATGATCAGATGCTTGGGACAGACGTATGTAGCGAGGGTCAGGACATGGTACTCATAGCCGGTAATTCTGGGATTGCTCTCCTTGCGGAACTCGCCGATCTCGCGGATCAGGCGGCAGAGCTTGTTGTGCTCGGCAACGGACTTGCGGATGGCCTCGTCCGAGACATCAATCCCGTACTTCTCGTGCAGCGGGGTGAGAATGTGGTTGGTGCACTGCAGGACGGACAGATTCACATCGTTTTCTGAGTTCTTGAAGGCGATTTCCATATATTCATGGAAGAACTTCGGGTTGTCCTTCCCCATCGTCTTCAGCAGCTCCATGTTTTCCACCGCACGGTTCATCATCGTGCAGCCGTCCGGCGTGATGACACAGTCGGCAAAGTTAAAGCCGCCCTCTATTGCGCGTTCAAGAAGGGCACGGCTCGGTTCACAAAGCAGGTTTGTCATGTAGTAGGTTGCGATATCCATGGAGCCGGTATTCGGTGCATGGAGCCGGATTGAGAAGGTACCATCCAGATTCAGCAGCGGTTCCGGTACGTTCTCGCAGGTGTATGCGACGCAGACCTTGCCCTCGTTCTTTGCCTGGGCAATCAGTGCATTGTTTGCCACCTGCATGAGGTCTTCGAAGTATTGTAGATGCTTCAGATCTCTCATGGCTGTTTCTATTCCCCCTGTCTTTTTTGTTTCATTCTCTTCCAATTTACTAAAGTATTATCCCTTTATATACATTGTTATTTTACTGATTTTACGGTTCGAATTCAACCCGTTTTGCCAATTTTATGACATGTGTAAAATTGCACTTTCCATTTTTGTGGAAAGTGCCAAAGTTCTTTTGACAACTGAATTTTTCTGTCAAGACACATGATTTTCCCTTGTTTTTTGTGTCACTCTTGCACTTTTCCGCTTGGAATGGTATGATCTGTCTGGCATGTAAAAATATCATTTGCTTCTGTTCTTCTTATGCCAGAAAGGGGAATTTCCATTTGCTTACCTACACGCTGTCTGCCGATGCATCCGAGCCTCTCTATGAGCAGCTGGTCAGTTTCCTGCGTGCGGACATCCGCTCCGGCAGACTTTCCGCCGGTGCAAGGCTGCCCTCCAAGCGCAGTTTTGCGGAAAACCTCGGCGTCAGCACCATCACGGTCGAATCCGCCTATAACCGTCTGATTGACGAGGGCTTTGTCTGGTCGGAACCGAAGCGCTGCTACTTTGTAACCGAGCTCGCCGGGCATGACTTTGATGCCGCCGGCATACCGGCCACGGATATCGATCTTCCGCCGCAGTACGACACCGTGCCGCTTGATCTCTCTGGGAATCACACCCCCGCAGAGCGCTTCCCTTTCTCGGTATGGACACACCTGCTGCGCGACACGGTAAACGAAAAAGGCGAGGCGCTTCTCATTCCGTCCCCCTGCGGCGGTGTTCGCCCCCTGCGTGAATCGATTGCACAGCATCTCTGCTCCTTCCGCGGGATGCAGGTCAATCCGGACCAGATCGTTGTCGGCGCCGGCACGGAGTATCTCTACGGCCTGCTCATCCAGCTGCTGGGGCAGGAGCGTGTCTTCTGCCTGGAGGACCCCGGGTATCGCAAAATTGCCCAGATCTACACCTCTCACGGCGTGCGCTGTACCTGGGCACCGATGGACGACGAGGGGATCACCGTCACCGGTCTGGAGGCAGCAGATGCGGATATCGTTCACATCAGTCCGACGCATCATTTCCCCACCGGCATTACCATGCCGGTTTCCCGGCGTTATGAGCTGCTTGCTTGGGCATCGGCAAAAGCCGGCCGATATATTATTGAGGATGATTACGACAGCGAGTTTCGCCTGACCGGCCGTCCGATCCCCTCCCTGCAGAGCATTGATGAGAGCGGCAGGGTGATTTATATGAACACCTTCTCCAAGAGTCTGACGCCCACCATCCGTATCAGCTATATGGTTCTGCCGGCGGCACTTGCCAACGAGTATTACCGCCGTCTCTCCTTCTACGCCTGCACCGTCTCCAGTTTCGAGCAGTACACGCTCGCCCGCTTCATCTCCGAAGGATATTTTGAAAAACATCTCAACCGGACACGCCTCTACTATGCGCGCCTGCGCAAGCAGCTTCTGCGGGAAATTGCCGCTGCACCGATCTCGTCGCGTCTTCTGGTGCTCGAACGTGATTCGGGGCTCCACTTCCTCCTTCGCGTGGACACCGGCCTCCCGGATACGCGGCTGCACAAAGAGCTTCTGGAGCACGGCGTCAATCTCCTGCCCCTCTCGGTGTATTATCGCAATCCGGATGCAGCACCGGAGCATACCTTC
>CAMNDR010000266.1 GCA_946535685.1 uncultured Clostridia bacterium
ACCTACCGCTTCGGCAGCAAGACAGGCAGCATCATCAAGATGATCTGCATGGTGGTCATCGCCATCCTCCTGTCCGTGCTGCTGCTGTTTCTGATGGACGACTGGGACAGCATCGCAGCGCTTGCCAGAAAGCTGTTCACCGGTTACAGAAGCTCACTGCTCCTCGCCGGACTGTTTGCTGCGATTCCGGCAGTGTACTGCCTCTCATACCGCATTACCTGCAGGCTGTATCTGAAAGGGGTGGAGCAGTATGACAAATAAACAAGAGAACGCAAAGCGTCTTGCGATCTATCTGCTGATCGTTGCTGCTTCGTCTGCGATGCTGTTTGTGTACCTGATGGTTCCTTCGGAAACGGTGTTTTTCGTCCTGGCAGAGGTGTTCTGTGCAGCGCCGGCACTGGCCAATCTCATTACCCGTGCTGTAACAAAGGAGGGCTTCCGGGATATGAAGCTGCACCTGCATCTCACGGGGCATATCCGCTATTATCTGCTGGCGTTCCTACTGCCGCTCATCTGCACGGCGCTGATGTATCTTCCTCCGATCCTTCTGAGCGGGCACAGCGATTGGCTGAGCGGGATCACGCCTGCAGGTGTCCTGACTGTGATACTGATGCTGGCAGCGCAGGGTGCAGTCATGTCTGCCGGACTGGTGGGCGAGGAGCTTGGCTGGCGGGGCTACATGAACCAGAAAATGGAACCGCTTGTGGGTATTGTCGGTACTGTGCTGATCGGCGGTGCGGTCTGGAGCCTTTGGCATATGCCGTCGGATTTGCAAGGCTATCTGGCAGGTGAGGACTCTCTTTCCGAGGCACTGCAAACTGTAGGCGGGCGTCTGCTCATCATGCCCGGATATGCCGCGTTCTACCTGTGGCTGACGAAAAAGACGGATTCCGTCTGGCCGGCCGTTCTGGGTCATGCGATAGGCAATGCGAGTCAGATCTCCGTCATGGAACTGCTCAGAATGGGCAATATCCCCGAAAACGCCGAACTCGGTGTGATCGCAGATGTATTTGAGTATGTGCCGATGATGTTACTGGCGGTCGTTTTTATGGGATTGCTGCTGCATGAAAAGAAGAAATCTCCTAAGGAAGTACCGATTGATTCATAAATCAGTACAGGGATGTGGGGCGCAGCCCGGCAAACAGCCCTTTCCTATCCTCGAAGCACTGTAAGATCAATTGATTCAGTGCTTTCCTTAGAAGAAAACCGGATCAAAAGGCTTACTGTCAGGAGAACGGCTGCTTTCCGACAGTAAGCCTTTTGAGGCAACACCGCACAAAGCCCGCCTGGCGGCTTGGCGGCACATCTGCTTGCATCTTTTCCGTCATCTTGCACAGAAATTCCTTGCTGGGCGCCAGCCCAGCGGCGTCATTTCTATACAATCTGACGAAAAATCTGGCTACGCATCTGCACCACCAGCTATGTGCGGTGGTGCCTTGACTTTTTCGGCAGAGAGAAGTACAATAATAGCGGCACTATCAAATACAGGAGGTCAAAAATGGGAAAGAAGCATATTCCGGAACAAATGGAAATACGGGGGGCGAGTGTCCACAATCTCAAGCATATTGATGTGGACATTCCGCTGCATGAAATTGTCGGGATCGCAGGCGTGTCCGGATCGGGCAAATCCTCGCTGGCACTGGGCGTTTTGTATGCAGAGGGTTCACGGCGGTATCTGGAGTCGCTCTCGACCTATACGAGGCGGCGCATGACGGGGGCTGCAAAGGCGCAGGTCGATGATATCCGCTATGTTCCGGCATCGCTTGCACTGCACCAGCGTCCGGGCGTGCCGGGCATCCGCAGCACCTTCGGCACATCGACCGAACTGCTCAACAGTCTGCGGCTGATGTTTTCGCGGCTGTCGGAATACCGATGCCCGAACGGTCATGCCGTACCGCCGACGCTTGACCACGCTGCCGAAAAGGAGATACACTGTCCGGTATGCGGCGAGTTAGTGCAGACGATCGGTGCAGAGCAGCTTGCATTCAACAGCGAGGGCGCCTGCCCGGAATGTGACGGAACGGGCATTGTGCGGACGGTCGATGAAAGCACGCTCGTGCCGGACGATTCGCTCACGATCGACGAGGGTGCAGTTGCGCCGTGGCAGACCTTGATGTGGTCGCTGATGAAGGATATTGCACGGGAGCTGGGCGTGCGGACGGATGTGCCGTTTCGTAACCTGACCGAACAAGAGCGTGAGATCGTCTTTCACGGCGAGGCGAAAAAAGTGAATATCATCTACCAGAACAAGACGAGCGGTGCGGCGGGCGATATGGATTTTACCTATTTCAATGCGATCTATACGGTCGAAAATGCGCTCTCAAAGGTCAAGGATGAAAAGGGCATGAAGCGTGTGGAGAAATTTCTGAAACAGAGCGTGTGCCCCTGCTGCCGGGGTACACGGCTGGGTGAACGGGCACGGTCGCTGCATCTGCACGGTATGACGCTCGATGCGGTCTGCACGCTGCCGCTGTCGGAGCTGATCGGATGGGTGCGCGGCGTGCCGGATTCGCTGCCGCAGGAAATGCGTCCGATGGCGGAGAACATCTGCGAGGCGTTCCACCACACGGCAAGGCGGCTGGTCGATCTGGGGCTTTCGTATCTGTCACTTGACCGTGCATCGTCTACGCTTTCCACCGGTGAACGTCAGCGCACGCAGCTTGCCCGTGCCGTCAGAAACCGGACAACAGGCGTCTTGTATGTGCTGGATGAGCCTTCCATCGGACTGCA
>CAMNDR010000267.1 GCA_946535685.1 uncultured Clostridia bacterium
TTTCCGAAGATCACGGTCAAGCCCCTGTTCACCGGCGATGACCGTCCGCTGATCGCCGTCGCCAAGGATGAGGCCTTCTGTTTTTATTATGCCGAAAACCTCGATCTTCTGCAGGAACTCGGCTGCCGTCTGACCTATTTCTCCCCCCTGCACAGCCCGCAGCTCCCCCAGGCGGACGGTCTCCTGCTCGGCGGCGGCTACCCGGAGCTTTATGCCGGCAAGCTCGCCGCCAATCCTGCCGTGATCTCCGAGGTGCGCCGCCGCATCAAGGAGGGCACCCCCGTCATCGCCGAATGCGGCGGATTTCTCTACCTGCACCGTGTCCTCACCGACAGCGAGGGCAGCCGCTACAGCATGACAAATGTCATCAACGGAGAGGGCGTGAAAACCGACAAGCTCCAGCGTTTTGGCTATATCACGCTGCAAGCGTCCGCCGCCAGCCTTCTCTTTGACAAGGGCAGCACACTCCGTGCGCACGAATTCCATTACTGGGACAGCACCACGCCCGGCAGCAGTCTGACCGCCGTAAAGCGTGACGGCCGGACATATCCCTGCTGCTGGGTCACCGATACGATCTACGCCGGCTTCCCGCATCTCTATTTCTGGTCAGATCCGGATGCCGCAAGGCGCTTTGTACTGAAATGCGCCTCGAAGCGATGAACCTGCTGACCGCAGTGCTCCCGCTGCTCCTCGGATTTCTGCTCGATGCGCTCCTCGGCGATCCCTATTCGCTCCCGCATCCTGTGCGCCTGATCGGCAGGCTGATCGCAGCCCTCGAAGGCTTCATCCGTGCGCATTTCCACCGTTTAAAGCCTGCCGGAGCATTTCTTGTGCTCATCGTTCTGCTCCTGTCCGGCGGCATCCCGCTCGGCATCCTGTTCCTCAGCTACCGGCTCCACCCTCTCCTCGGCATCGCCGTGGAGAGCGTCCTCTGCTACTATCTCCTTGCCGCACGCTGTCTGCGGGACGAGAGCATGAAGGTCTATGCTGCTGCCAGAAATCACGATACAGAAGCCGCCCGCAGCGCCGTTTCCATGATCGTCGGCAGAGATACCGCCGTCCTCGATGAAGCAGGCATTCTCCGCGCCGCCGTAGAGACCGTCGCGGAGAACACCTCTGACGGCGTGACCGCCCCGCTCTTTTACATGGCATTCGGCGGCGCCGTCCTCGGCTTTGTCTATAAGGCAGCGAACACGATGGATTCCATGCTCGGCTACAAAAACGAGCGCTATGCAGAATTAGGCTTCGCTGCTGCCAAAACCGATGACATTCTGAACTTTCTCCCCTCCCGCCTGACCGCACTCCTCATGTGCATGGCAGCGCCGGTCCTGGGGATGGACGGGAAGAACGCCCTGCGCATCTGGCGGCGTGACCGCAGAAAGCACGCCAGCCCCAACTCCGCCCAGACCGAAGCCGCCTGCGCCGGCGCCCTGCATCTGCAGCTTGCAGGCGATGCGGTCTATGGCGGCGAGCTCCACAAAAAGCCCTATATCGGGGACAATGACCGGCCGATCCGCCCCGGCGACATCCCGGCAGCCAACCGGCTGATGTACCTGACATCCGTGCTCATGCTCGTCCTGAGCTGCGCCGTCCGGGTACTTCTGTTCCGGCAATAGCGGACAAAAAATCCATAAGGAGGCACAGCATGCAGGATCCACACGGCGGAAACATCCACGCGCACCCCGTCAAGCTCGATTTTTCGGCAAATATCAACCCGCTCGGCATCCCGGCACGCATGCTTTCAGCGGTCTGCGCCTGTGCAGACCAATGGGCGCACTATCCCGATCCTGCGTGCCTGGTGCTGTCCGTAGCACTTTCATCACAGACGGGATACCCTGCGGATCACATTGTCTGCGGCAGCGGTGCGGATGATCTGCTCTTCCGCATCGCAGGCGCATTCCGGCCGAAAACAGCGCTGCTTGCGGAGCCATGCTTTGGTGAATACCGGCGTGCGCTCGAAGCTGCAGGCTGTCAGGTCCTTTCACATAAGCTTGGAAAAAGGGCGAATTTTGCACTTTCCGATGCAATTTTTGAAGATCTTTCCAAAAAACCCGACATGCTCCTCCTCTGCACGCCGAATAATCCGACCGGCCGCCTGATCGACCCGGAGCTTCTTGCAAGAATCGCCGAAACCTGCGCAGAATCGGGCATTCTCTTCGTCCTTGACGCCTGCTTTCTGGCGCTGACCGAAGCCCATGCCCAGGAGCTCCCCCGCACCGCCCTGATCGTGAATGCCTTCACGAAAAGTCACGCAATTCCGGGGCTTCGCATAGGTTTTTCCCTCTGTCCGGATGCAGAAACAGCCGCCAGACTCCGCTCGCAGGGGCCATACTGGAGCGTCTCCGCCCCTGCCCAGGCTGCCGGGCTTGCGGCGCTGCAGGAGCAGGCGTATCTCGCATCCGCCCGCCGCCTGATCGCCGCCGAGCGTGCCTTCCTGAGCGATGCGCTGGCGCAGCTTGGCTGTCAAATATGCCCATCTGATGCGAATTTTATTCTGTTTCAGGGAGAACCCGGCCTCGCAGAGCGCCTTCTGCAGCGTGGCATCCTGATCCGCTCCTGTGCCAATTTTGAAGGCCTTGATGAGACCTGGTACCGCATCGCCGTCCGCACCCATGACGAGAATCTTGCATTATTAGATGCAATGCATCCATAACGATTCCATATTACCGAGGTGATCCCCATGAACGTCTACGACTTCGACAACACCCTCTATAAAGGCGAAAGCACCGT
>CAMNDR010000268.1 GCA_946535685.1 uncultured Clostridia bacterium
CAGGGGTGTCCTTATACTGGCGGATACTGCGGCGTTCCATCAGATTTTGTAATGCTTCCATATTTGCACCTCTTAGCGGAACTGTTCGAGGAATCTCGTATCGTTCTCGAACAGCAGACGCATATCGGAAATGTTGTAGCGTCTCATGACGATGCGCTCCAGACCCAGACCGAAGGCGAAGCCGGAGTACACGCTCGAATCAATGCCGGAATTCTCCAGCACCCACGGATGCACCATACCTGCACCGAGCAGCTCGATATAACCCTCATTCTTGCACATTCTGCAGCCCTTGCCGTGGCACTGGAAGCACATCACATCGACCTCGGCGGACGGCTCCGTGAACGGGAAGTGGTGCGGACGCAGGCGGATCTTGCACTCGTCGCCGTACAGGCGCTGCATCAGCAGTTCAAGGGTGCCCTTGAGGTCAGCCATCGTGATGCCCTTGTCGATCACAAGGCCCTCCACCTGGTGGAACAGCGGCGAATGTGTCGCATCCACAGCATCAGAGCGGTACACACGACCGGGCGAGATCACACGGATCGGGGGCTTCTGGGTCTCCATGACATGTACCTGTACAGAGGATGTCTGGGTGCGCAGCAGGATATTGTCTGTGATATAAAAGGTATCCTGCGTATCTCTTGCCGGATGATCGGGCGGCAGGTTCAGCGCCTCGAAGTTGTAATAATCATACTCGACTTCCGGGCCGTCAGCGATGGAAAAGCCCATGCCGAGGAAGATCTCCTTGACCTCCTCCTCCACGATCTGCAGCGGATGCAGACGGCCTGCCGGGGGCTTCTTGCCGGGCATGGTGATGTCGATGGTCTCTGCCGCAAGGCGTGCATTCTGTGCAGCCGCCTGCAGGGCAGCGGATTTCTCAGCGATCAGGTTCTCGACTGTGCTGCGCACCTGGTTGGCAAGCTGTCCCATCGCAGGGCGCTCCTCCGCAGAGAGCTTGCCCATCTGCTTGAGAATGCCGGTCAGCTCGCCCTTCTTGCCGAGAATGCCGACACGCAGATCATCGAGCGCACCCAGATCCTTGACGGCGGAAATGGCCGATTTTGCCTTTTCCTCGATGCTTTTCAGTTGTTCTTTCATACTTTCACCTCATCGAAATGCGGGTCACGCCGCAACAGGATTCCGGCGCATCCCTGTTTTGTTGCCGAAACAAAAAGCAGCCTGTCCCAAAGGGACAAGCTGCACTTGTTCTACCACCCATTGGCCGGGAGCCAACACTCCCTTTGTCCTTAATGCGGACACAACATCGCCGCTTACCACCCGAACCGGCCTTCGGCAGCGCCACTCGTGAGTGAACTTCACAGCTCCCGCCAAACAGCACACTTGCAGCAGATGTGTGCCTCTCTGGAGAATGGAAAACAGAACCGCTACTCTCTCAGTCATCGTGTTATGCTATCATTATAGCACAGTTTTCCGGAAAAAGCAAGCCCTAATTTCAAAAAGCCGCGGATTTTTTCACGCCTGCGCAAATGTAAGGCAATACCGCACAAAGCCCGCCTGACGGCTTGGCGGCACCAGCTCTGTGCGGTGTTGCCTTAAAACTTCCCCTTGCATTCCTGTACAGGATGTGCTATAATAAGAAAGGCAACAAAAGCCGGCAAACCGCCGCAGATCTTTTATGGAGGTATACTCATGGACGAAACTATCAAAAAGCAGCTTCAGGAAACGGCTGTCAGCATCCGGATGGGTGTTCTGACCGGGACATTCCATGCCAAGTCCGGCCATCCGGGCGGATCGCTGTCGATCGCTGATCTGCTGACGTACCTGTATTTTGCGAAGATGAATGTGGATCCCAAGAACCCGGACATGCCCGACCGTGACCGTCTGGTGCTCTCCAAGGGTCACACTGCACCGGCACTTTACGCAGCGCTTGCGGAGCGCGGCTTCTTCGACAAGAAGGAGCTTGAGAGCCTGCGCCACATCGGTGCGATGCTCCAGGGTCACCCCTGCATCCAGATCCCCGGCGTGGACATGAGCAGCGGCTCGCTCGGACAGGGCATCTCCGCCGCCTGCGGCATGGCGCTTGCCGGCAAGCTCGACGCTGCACCTTACCATGTGTATGCGATCCTCGGCGACGGCGAGATCGAGGAAGGCCAGGTCTGGGAGGCTGCCATGTTCGCAGCACACTACCACCTCGACAACCTCACTGCAATTGTCGATAACAACGGCCTGCAGATCGACGGCCGCATCACGGAGGTCTGCTCTCCGGAGCCGATCGACGAGAAATTCCGTGCCTTCGGCTGGCATGTGATCTGCGTGGACGATGCGCATGATTTCGACAAGATCGAGGCCGCCTTCAACGAGGCAGAGACCATCGTGGACAAGCCCGTTGCCATCATCCAGAAGAGCATCAAGGGCAAGGGCGTTTCCTTCATGGAGGATCAGGTCGGCTGGCACGGCACGGCACCGAATGCCGAGCAGGACGAGCAGGGCATGAATGAGCTGCGGGCAGCTCTGGCAGAATTGGAGGCGTAAGTCATGGCTGATGTAAAAAAGAAGGCAACCAGAGAGAGCTACGGTGAGGCGCTCACAGCGCTTGCCGAAAAATATCCGAACCTTGTGGTACTCGACGCCGATCTGGCCGCTGCTACCAAGACCGGTATCTTCAAGAAGGCCTATCCCGACCGTTTCTTTGACTGCGGCATCGCCGAGGCCAATATGATGGGTGTGGCTGCCGGCCTTGCAACGGCCGGGATGATCCCCTTTG
>CAMNDR010000269.1 GCA_946535685.1 uncultured Clostridia bacterium
CATCAGCACCGTGCTCGACCCGCACGAGCGGATCGAGGATCTTCTTGAGACGCACAACGGCTGATCTTTTTGAGACGCACAACGGCTGATCTTTTATAAGAATTTAGTTTGATAGGAGTATTTGTTTGAAGCATTCTGGTGTATTGGAGATTGTAGGCTGACCGGGAGGTTTGCCGATGATCTGACAAACCTCCCGCCGATGGCAATTGCAGTCAACAATTTTCAGGAGGTTAAACAATGAATACAAATGACTATCTCATCCGCCGTGAAACACCGCAGGACTTCCGAGCTGTGGAAGAACTGATCCGTGAAGCATTCTGGAACGTGTACCGTCCCGGCTGCAGCGAGCATTATGTGATGCATGTGCTGCGGGATGATCCGGCTTTTATTCCGGAGCTGGACTTTGTAATGGAGCAAAATGGCCGTCTGATCGGTCAGAACATGTTCATGCACACCATCATCCAGGCCGATGACGGCAGGGAAGTGCCCGTCCTCACGATGGGGCCGATCTGCATCACACCTGCGTTGAAAAGGCGTGGTCTGGGCAAGATCCTGCTGGAGTATTCCATTGGGAAAGCTGCCGGTCTGGGCTTTGGTGCCGTGCTGTTTGAGGGAAATATCGACTTCTACGGCAAGAGCGGCTTTGACTATGCCAGCCGGTTTGGCATCCGTTACCATGATCTGCCGGAGGACGCCGATGCTTCGTTCTTCCTCTGCAAGGAGCTGATCCCGGGCTATCTTGACGATGTGACCGGTGTTTATCTCACGCCGCAGGGCTATTATGCGGACGATGCGGATGTAGATGCATTCGACAGGAGTTTCCCGCCCAAGCGGAAGGAAAAGCTGCCTGGACAGATTTTTGAATAATCATCTGCAAGCAGGGGAGGGGACTCTCCTGCTTGCTTTTTGTGCAAATAATCCTTGCAAAATCCACCGAAATGTGGTATAATAAGAATCGGAGACTGTACTGCTGCATATACTGCCGCAGAATCTTTAGGAACGAGGTGCGTTTATGATCGAAGTGAAGGAATACCGCGGCCACATCCGCAATTGGGAGGCGCTCTGCAAGGAGCTCGGACTTCCGGGGAACATGACCCGTGAGGAACGGGAACAGGCAATCCTGGTCAGAGCCTATGAGACCTGGGGCAAGGAGATGGCCGACCACCTGTACGGCATGTTTGCATTTGCACTCTATGATACAGAGACGGGGGAGCTGTTCTGTCTGCGTGACCAGTTCGGTACCAAGCCGTTTTATTACTATCAGACCGCTGACGGCAAGCTGCTCTATGGCACAATGATCCGGCAGATTCTTGACCAGCCGGGTTTTGTCAAGGAGATCAATGCGGATATGCTTCAGATCTATATGACGCTAACCTATGTGGCGGGTGAGGACACCTTCTTCAAGGGCATCAAGAAGCTGATGCCGGGTCACTGGCTGACGTTCAGGGATGGCAAGCTCACGCTGCACCGCTACTGGACACCGACCTTCCATCCGGACGAGAGCAAGAGCCTCGAAGACTGGGCGGATGAGATCCACTCGACCGTGGAGCAGATGATGCGTGAGGTCAAGACCCCGGATGAGACTGCAGAATCCTTCCTGTCCGGCGGCGTGGATTCGTCCTATGTGCTGGCCATGAGCGATGCCAAGCGCGCGGATTCCTGCGGCTATGATGAGGAGCGTTTCGATGAATCCCGTATTGCTGCCAAGACCGCAGAGCTCCTGGGCGTGGAGCACAGTGTTGCAAAGATCACCCCGCAGCAGTTCTTCGACATCGTGCCCTATGTCATGTACAACATGGAGCAGCCGCTCGGTGATGCTTCGGCAATCGTGTTCACGCTCGGCTGCAATGCAACCGCCCTGCACACCAAGCTCTGCTATTCCGGCGAGGGCGCGGATGAATTCTTCGGCGGCTACAACATGTACCGCAACGCGGAGCGCTACGGCGACAACCTCAAGACCTTCTATGTCGGCAATACCAACATCATGAAGGAGGACGAAAAGCAGCGCATCCTCAAGTCCTACAATCCCGACGTGCTTCCGATCAATCTTGTGAAGTATATCTATGACGAGACAGAGGGTCTTGATCCGCTGACGAAGATGTCCGATGTGGATATCCAGATCTGGCTGGAGGGTGACATTTACCTGAACGTCGATAAGATGAGCACTGCCGCAGGCCTGGAGATCCGTATGCCGCTGACCGACCGCAGAGTGTTTGACATCGCATCCCGCATGCCGTCCCGCTTTAAGGTGACGGAGGAGCAGAACAAGGTGGCATTCCGCACGGCGGCCGCGAAGGTACTCCCGGAGGAGATCGCCTTCCGGAAGAAGCTCGGCTTCATTGTGCCGGTGCGCATCTGGCTGGCGGATGAGAATTATAACGGAGATGTGCGCCGGCTGTTTGCAAGCGACATTGCCGCAAAGTTCTTCAACGTAGATGAGATCCAGGCGATTTATGCCGAATATGTCGGCGGGAATTCCGACAATTGGCGCAAGGTCTGGCCGATCTATACCTTCCTTGTGTGGTACGAGGAATACTTCGTTAAGAGAGCCTGATGCATGGAGAACCCTGCTGCGCTGCGGCGGGGTTCCTTTCGGAAATGGAGGACAGAAATGGAATTTTCAGTCAGACGGGCTGCAGAACGGGACATCCCGCAGATCCTGAACCTGCTCGAACAGGTGGACATGGTACATCATCTCGGCCGTCCCGATCTGTTCCG
>CAMNDR010000270.1 GCA_946535685.1 uncultured Clostridia bacterium
AAGATCTATATCACGGCGGAGCAGGGCGATATCGTGTTCCTGTATGACCCGACCACAGGCAAGCGCCGCATCGTGACAGGAAAGTGAGGACTTCATGATCGTCATAGACCGTATCGAGGGCAGCATGGCTGTCCTGGAAGAAAACGGCACACTGCGGAATGTTCCGCTGCAGGAGCTCCCGGAGGACACCGGAGAGGGCGATCTGCTCGAACGGACGGCAGACGGCTATGTGCGCTGTCCGGAAGCAGCGGCGCTCCGCCGTGAGTTGCTTGCCAAGCGCCGCAGAAAGCTCCTTGGAGGTGCATCATGAGAACACTCATCATCGGCGGCGGTGCAGCAGGCTGCTTTGCAGCCGTCCATGCAGCCGCAGCAGGGGAGGAGGTCATTGTGCTCGAACGCAATGATCGCCTCGGCAAGAAGCTGCGCATCACCGGCAAGGGACGCTGCAATGTGACGAATGACTGCGACCAGGAGACGCTGATGCGCAATATCCCGCACGGCGGCCGCTTTCTGTACAGCGCCTTTGCGGCGTGTTCCCCGCAGGATGTGATGGCTTATTTTGAAGGCCTTGGCGTGCCGCTCAAAGTCGAGCGGGGGAACCGCGTGTTCCCGGTGAGTGACAAAGCCGCCGACATCGCCGAAGCGCTGACCTCCGAGATGCGCCGTCTGCATGTTGCGGTGGTGCATGACCGTGTGACAGCGCTCCTGACCGATCCGGAAGGACGCTGCTGCGGGGTTTCCTGCGGCCAGAAGCAGTACGATGCCGACCGTGTGATCTTAGCAGCGGGCGGTTCGACCTATCCGCTCACCGGCTCGGAAGGCGACGGCTGCAAGCTGGCGGCATCCGTCGGTCATACGGTCACAGCCCTGCAGCCCTCGCTCGTGCCGCTCGAAACGCTCGAACGTGACTGTGCAGAGATGATGGGGCTGTCGCTGAAAAACGTCACCCTGACGCTGCGCCGTGACAAAAAGGCGGTCTTTTCCGAGCAGGGTGAGATGCTCTTCACGCATTTCGGCGTATCCGGCCCGCTCGTCCTGAGCGCTTCCGCGCATATGGAGGGGAAGGGTACCTGGACACTGCATATTGATATGAAGCCTGCCCTCACGCCGGAGCAGCTTGACAAGCGCCTGCAGCGTGAGATCACCGAAGCCCCGAACAAGACACTGCCCTCACTGCTGCGCAAGGTCGTGCCGGCGAGCATGGTCATGCCGCTGATCGGACGCTGCGGCATCCCGGCGCAGACCCGCTGCAATTCTCTGACAAAGCCCCAGCGAACACGCATCTGCGCTGTTCTGAAGGATTTTGACTTCACCGTCCGCGGCACCCGCCCGATGGCGGAAGGCATCATCACCCGGGGCGGTGTCCTCTGCAAAGAGGTCGATCCCCGCACGATGGAATCTAAACTCGTGCCGGGTCTGTATTTTGCCGGTGAAGTGCTCGACTGCGATGCCTATACCGGCGGCTTCAACCTGCAGATCGCCTGGGCGACAGCATATCTTGCAGCCCGTGCCTGCGCAGAAGCGTAACAGGATAACAAGGGGACTTTTCCCCTGGGATAAAAAGGAGTACATCATGAAAACAGTCAACATAGCGATCGACGGCCCGAGCGGTGCCGGCAAGAGCAGCATTTCCAAAGCCGTTGCCACAGATCTCGGCTTCATCCATGTGGACACCGGAGCCATGTACCGTGCCATCGGTCTGTACGCCCTGCGCAACGGCTGCCTTGAACCGGAGACGATCGGAGCCGTGATCGGTGAGATCACCGTCGAGCTGAAATTCCTCGGCGGTGCGCAGCGTGTCATCCTCTGCGGCGAGGATGTGACCGACTACATCCGCACACCCGAGGTCTCTATGGCAGCCTCAAAGGTCTCCGCCGTTCCGGCAGTCCGGGCGCATCTGCTCGATCTGCAAAAGAAGATCGCCGCCGAGAACAACATCATCATGGACGGCCGTGACATCGGCTCCGTGGTGCTCCCGCATGCTGATCTCAAGATCTACCTGACCGCTTCTGCCGAGGAGCGAGCGAGCCGCCGCTATCTCGAACTGCGGGAAAAGCCCAACTGCCCGACCTATGAGGAGATCCTCAAGGATATCGAGCAGCGTGACTACAACGACATGCACCGTGAGATCGCACCGCTGACCGTCCCGGAGGACGCAGTGACGGTGGATTCCTCCAACATGGGCTTCAATGAGGTCGTGGAGCGCATCACTGAGCTGATCCGGGGCGTCATGGAGTAAGGCGGTGCAGCCATGTATTACGTGATCGTGTTCCTCGTGCGCATTGCCATGCATATCTGGTACAATCTGCATATCGAGGGAAAGGAGAATATCCCGAAGGGACAGTCTTTTGTCTATGCCTCCAACCACCGCAGCTATGCCGATCCCGTGCTCGTGACGCTTGCAGGGCGGGGGAGATTCAGCTTCATGGCCAAAACAGAGCTTTTCGAGAAGAAGCTCTTCGGCTGGCTCATCCGGTCGCTCGGCGCATTTCCTGTCGAGCGGGGGAAGGGCGATATGGAGGCCATTGACCGGGCGATCGAAAATGTGCAGACCGGAACCAATCTGCTGATCTTCCCGGAGGGCACCCGCAGCAAGGACGGCAGGGTCGGCAGAGGCAAGACCGGCGTGGCGCTCATCGCCGCCAAGGCGGGCGTTGACGTGATCCCGGTCGGCATCACCTTCACCGGCAAGCTCCACTTCCGCA
>CAMNDR010000271.1 GCA_946535685.1 uncultured Clostridia bacterium
CGGCACAGAGGTCTGGATCTGCCATGAGGAAAGCAGCTCCGGCTACGGCGTCACCCTCTACGACGCTGACCAGAAGAAGATCCTCTACCACCAGAACGGCGCCGGCGATACCGGACGCTGCTGTGCGGATAATGTCTGGGCGGGCAATCCCGGTGCGGAGTGCTGGGGCAACAAGCTCTCTGATAATTCCACTCCCGTGGTCAGCACCAACGGCACGGTGCTCAACTGCCGCCGCCCCGCGATCAACTTCCTGAGCTACTGGGACGGCGATCTGGAGCGTGAGATCCTCGATGGCTACACCGATTCTCCTGCGACCATCTCCAAGCTGACCGGCGATGCAGGCAAGACCACGATCACGAATCTGCTCGTGACAGACGGCTACTATACCTGCAATACGACCAAGGGCACGCCCTGCCTTTCTGCCGATCTCTTCGGCGACTGGCGTGAAGAGCTGATCGTGCGCAAGGCGGACGGCTCCGGCATCCGCATCTATGCAACGCCCTACGATACCGATTACCGCATCCAGTGCCTGATGCACGACCCGCAGTACCGCTGCCAGGTGTCCTCGCAGAATACGGCCTATAACCAGCCGCCGCACACGAGCTTCTTCCTCGGCTCCGGCTATGATCTGCCCGCAAGACCCGCCTGCACGGTGCTGGGCGGAAATCCCGTTCCGGTCGGCAAGCAGGGGCTCGTGATGGATACAGCAAAGACCTATATCATCCGGAATGCCGGCTCCGGACTTGACCTGGAGGTTGCAGACAGCAAGGCGGAAAACGGCGCCAATGTTCAGCAGGGCACTTCCGGCGGCAGTCTCTGGACACTGCAGGATGCTGGTGATGGCTATTATTCTATCTATTCCGCACTCGGTGACGGCAGGACCTTCCTGCTCGACATCGACTACGGCAAGACCGAAAACGGCACGAATATCGGTATCTGGAGCAATACGGACAGCGATGCACAGCTTTTCAAGTTCGTGGACAACGGCGACGGCACGGTCGGCATCGTCACGAAGGTGACAAACGACCAGTCCGGCATCGGCGTGACCGGCGCTTCCAGGGAGGAGGGTGCCAATGTCATCGAATGGGCATGCAATGACAGCGCAGACCAGAAATGGCAGCTCATTCCCTACATTGCCCCGCTGAACGGAAAGCTCGTCAAAAACCTGCAGGTGTCGGAGGATGCCTACTATCAGGCATGGCGCATTGACGAAGCAGCAAACGGCGGCGCCGTCTTCGGCGACCGGGATGTGACATTCCTGACGCTTCCCGATGTGCTTTCCGGCGCTGAACAGATCGTGACGGCGTGCGATGCCAAGAATACCGCAGGCGATCTGGCATCCTTTACTGCCGCACAGGACATCACCGTCTATGTGGGGCTTGACAAGCGTGTGGAGAACGTGCCTGCATGGATGAACGGCTATGAAAAGACAGACCTCACGGCAGAAAACAACAACGAAGTCACATTTGTGCTCTATCAAAAGGCTGTCAAAGCCGGCGAAACCGTCACGCTCGGCACCAACGGACAGAGTGCTTACTGCGTGAACTATACGGTCTTTGCCACCGCAGACGAAAGCTCGCTCCGGGGCGACGTGAATGTGGACGGCAAGTACGATGTGGCCGATATCGTCGCTCTCCAGAAATGGCTCCTGGCTATTCCCGGAAGTGCATTGAAAGACAACATGGCTGGTGATTTCGACGGAAACGGCATTCTTGATGTATTTGACCTGGCGCTTATGAAACGGGCGCTTCTGACACAGAAATAATCTCTCCTATCCAAAACCGCCCCCTGACTGCTTCTGGTCAGGGGGCGGTTTGTATGGTTCATCGACCGTGCGGTATTCCAGTTGAAACAGCCGCCTGATAGGATGTGCCGTCGGGCATTCCGGCAAATTCCTCTGCCGCTGTCGTCCACCCGGGAATATTCATAATCCTCCGATGCCGGCACGAGTGTCACTCCCGCATCGTCTGCATTTCATAGGCCGCTCCTTTCTACGGACGGATCATACCGACTGTGGCCTGTTCGCCGGAGGGGGCAGTGAATGTCCCGACCGCATACTGATACTGACCGATCTGATAGAAATAGTCGATCGTGAAATTCCCGGGGCCCGTGGCGGTGATGCCGCTGCCCCATTGATGGCCGGTGAAGATGCTGTTCTCGGTATTTTCCTCGTTGATCGGTTCCTCGCCGCTGTACCAGAGCAGATACCAGATGATGTTCACATCTATCTCGTCACCAAGATCGGTAATGACCACATTCGTGAGCTGCGTGGTCGATTCGTTGTAGTACAGCCGGCACTTCCATGCACCAGTGCATGCCGCTCCGTAGTCGATGTACTCCGCTCCGGGCGGCGCACCAGCATCAGCAGCATTTGCCACCCACATCAGTTCGTCGATCGTGGGATGTTCAAAGGTCGAGATCGCCGGGAATCCATCGCCGTTGAGCCCGCCTGGTTCCTCAGCCGGCTCCGGCTGTGCGGCCGATGTCTCCGGCTGTGCAGGTGCAGTTGTTTCCGGCATCTCTGCAGTTTCGGACGGGACAGTCGGTTCAGCGGTTTCTGCGTTGGTCTCATCTTCCGCAGGCGGTTCGGTGTTTCGGTGCTGCGGATCAAGATCGCTGTAGCAGATCTGCCTGTCCAGCTCTGCCAGATAGTCCGCATCCATGAAATCAGTTGCAAATCTGCCCGGCCGCACGAGATAG
>CAMNDR010000272.1 GCA_946535685.1 uncultured Clostridia bacterium
TAGGCAGGGGGCTGCAAGCCCCCGCGGCTGAATTGCTTCGAGGAGTACAGTGCGGCTTTCACCGACCGCCTGCTCTCATTGCTTCGCAAAGTTCGCAAGCTGTGCATCTTAGCACATCGCAGCAAAGCTGCTCCTGCGCAGATCATCGGCATTCCTATAGATAGAACAGAAAGGAGATCCACCCATCATGGCAAGAAAACACACCCGTTTTACAGCGCTTCTGTTATCCGCAGCACTGCTGCTGACGGGCTGCGGCGGTGCTGCAAAGACCTCTGAGCCGACTGCTGCAGAACCGACCGAGGCATCTGTCGTGGAGACAGAGGAGGAGGTCACTGAACCGCTGCACAGCTCTCCCGAGGAAGCACTGGCGAAAATGTCGCTTGACCAGAAGCTCCACCAGATGTTCATCATCACCCCGGAGGCGCTTACCGGCTTCAACCAGGTCACGCAATGCGGCGAGGCATCCAAGCTCGCCATGAGTGAGCATCCGGTCGGCGGTCTGATCTATTTTTCTCCGAATCTCCAGGACTCGGCACAGACCAAGGCCATGCTGACGGATACACAGCATTTCATGCGTGCCACCACCGGCGTGGGCATATTCCTGGCTGTGGATGAGGAGGGCGGCTCGGTCGCCCGTGTGGCATCCAATCTGCGCACGACACGGCTGGAAAAGATGAGCGCTTACGGCGAGCGCGCCAGCGCTGAGGAAGCGTATACAGTCGGCCAGACGCTTGGCAAGGATATCCGGCAGTTTGGCTTCAACCTCGATTTTGCGCCGGTTGCGGATGTCAAAATCAGCGACACCAACGAGCTTGGCGACCGCATTTTCAGCGATGATCCGGAGGTCGTATCCAAGATGGTGACCGGCGTTGTGCGGGGTTTGCAGGATACCGGTGTTGCCGCAACGCTCAAGCACTTCCCAGGCCTCGGCGCCGAGGACGGCAATGCCCATACGGATGAGAAGATCGTCATTGACCGTTCGCTCGATGAGCTGCGGGAGACGGAATTTGTGCCGTTCCAGGCCGGCATCAAGGCGGGATCGGACTTTGTCATGGTCAGCCACCAGATCGTGACCGGCGTGGGTGATGATCTGCCGGCGTGCCTGTCGAAGGCCGTCTGCACAGATCTGCTCCGGGGTGAGCTGGGCTTTGAGGGCGTGATCGTGACGGATTCCATGCAGATGAATACCATCGCCGGCAGCTACAGCTCCTCCGAAGCGGCTGTGATGGCCGTGCAGGCAGGCGTGGACATGCTGATGATCCCGGAGGATTTCGAGAGTGCGCTGCAGGGGCTGAAAGATGCCGTTGCAAGCGGCGAGATCTCTGAGTCCCGCATCGACGAGAGCGTTCTGCGCATCCTGCAGGAAAAGGAAAAGCTCGGACTGCTGGATTGATGTATCAGCTGAGGGTCTGCAGCCATGCGGCGGCAGACCCTCTGTTTTCAAAGGAGAATGACCATGGATAATGCACGTTTCAACAGCCAGCTCGCTTTCATTCTTGAGCTGGATCATCTGAAAAACATCTACCGCCGCACCTATGTCCTGCATGAGGACAGGCGGGAAAATGACGCCGAGCACAGCTTTCATCTGGCGATCATGGCCTGCATTTTAGCAGAGCATGCAAGAGAGCAGGTCGATGTGCTGCACACTGTGAAAATGGTGCTCATCCACGATGTTGTGGAGATCGACGCCGGCGATACCTATTGCTATGATACCGAGGGCTACAAGACCAAGGCTGCCCGGGAGCAGAAGGCCGCAGACCGGCTCTTTGCGCTGCTGCCGGAGGAGCAGTGCAAAGAATACCGGGCACTCTGGGAGGAATTTGAGGCACGGGAGACCCCGGAGGCGAAATTCGCCAATGCGCTCGACCGGGTGCAACCGCTGCTGCTGAATTTCAAGAAGGGCGGCATATCCTGGAAGGAGCACGGCGTGCATGCAGAGCAAGTAAAGGCACGCAACTGCGGCATTACAGACGAGGGCAGCGAAGCCATCGGACAGCTTGCCGCCGAGATCATCGAAACTGCGACAAAGGAGGGCATGCTGCTATGAGAGAGATCACACCGGGCTGCAGCGCCGAGGTTTCCGTGACCGTGACCGCCGACAAGCTCGCCTCTGCGGTGGGGAGCGGTTCGCTGGATGTATTTGCAACGCCCATGATGGCGGCGCTGATGGAGCAGGCCGCCTGCGAAGCGGTCGCACCGTTTCTGGAAGAAGGAGAGACCACTGTCGGCACGGAGCTTTCCATCCGCCACACTGCTGCAACACCGCCGGGCATGACCGTGACCGCCAGAGCAGAGCTGCTTTCCGCAAACGGCCGTGAGCTGACACTGCAGGTGAGCGCTGCGGACAGCGCCGGTGAGATCGGCAGCGGCACGCACAAGCGCTTTGTCGTCTATGCGGAGCGGTTCCGGAAAAAGACGGAGGAGCGTGGAAAATGAACGAAGCCATGCCGCTTGAGATCGAGCGGAAGTATCTCATCCGCCGTCCCGCTGCACAGGTGCTGGCAGCGCTGCCGGAGGTGCGTGCCGATGAGATCACACAGACCTATCTGACGTTCCGGGAGGACGGCTTTTCCCGCCGTGTGCGCAGGCGCGGCACGCCGGAGCGGGGCTGGAGCTATACGTATACCCGCAAGCAGACGATCGGCTTCGGGGAGCGCATTGAGCTGGAGGATGAGATCAGCGAAGCGGCGTATCAGAC
>CAMNDR010000273.1 GCA_946535685.1 uncultured Clostridia bacterium
CGGCAATCTCTTTGTCTATGCGGACAACCCGGACAGCGACTGCATCTGGTTCAGCGGTGCTTCCGGAAATGCACAGGCCGCCTCTGCCAGCGGACGCTATACGCTGATGACGCTCGTGTTTACGCTGCCGGAGGACTATGCCGTCGGTGATGCGTATTATATCGGCTATACCTGGGATGGACTTGACGGGAAGCACGCCTATTGGTATTCACAGCCGAAGGTCAACAGCATCGACATTCTGAGCGGCCGTTCCATCACTGGGTCGATCTCCATTCCCGACCCGGAGGCACCGCAGCTCAGTGATGCTGTACTGCGCATGAACCAGGGGGCTTCGTTTGATCTGAAACTGCAGAATTACACAGGCACGGCGATCTGGTATTCCGACCGCGGTACGATTGCAGATGTGGACAATGAAGGCCGTGTGACGGCGTATAGTCCGGGTACCGCCACGATCTACTGCATCGCCGGTACTGCGATGCTGACGTGTGATGTCACAGTAACGAAGGAGTATTATTATCCGCTGATCGGTGATTCGGCGATCATTCTGACTGATCCGGAGAATGAGGTTTACATCGAATACCCTGACCCGCAGGGAACGGTGGTCTGGATGAGCACCAAGCCTGACTTTGTGACCGTGGAAGGCGGAAAGCTGACCGGGCTGCAGAATGGCTCTTCCCAGATCGTTGGCACCTGCAACGGTGTCACCTATGTCCGGGAAGTGATCGTGAATTATCCGCCCCAGGACAAGACAGAGCCCGATACCGAGCCGCCGCAGACGGAGACTGTCATCGAGACAGATCTGCCGCCGGTGACAGATCATGTAGAACCGACCGTTGCCTCCATGACCGATCCGGCGCTTTACAGCACCGGCGATCTCAACGGCGATGACAAGGTCGGCATCCTGGATGTCATTATCCTGAACAAGAATCTGATGATCGGCACACCGCTGGACACATCTGCTGTTGATGCTGCTGATGCGCTCAAGGACGGTGTCATCAATGAAACGGACAGCCTGACGATCCTGAAATATGTCGTGGAGCTGATCCCTTCGCTGCCGCTGATCCCGTGACAGGCTCTCTGCAGCGAAGAGCAGCAGGCAGCTCCAAAGCCAGCGAAATCACTGTTTGAAAGACTAAGGCGGGTGCTCCCATTTCCGGAGTACCCGCCTCTTATTTTATAAACAAAGCTCCGTCAGATCGTGCTCCGAATCCGGCGCCAGCAGTGTCAGGAACACCTTGTTCAGCGGTTCCCAGCCGATGCCGCCCTCCGGCGGGATCGCTTCTGCAGCCGCTTCCAGGGCTTCCGTTTCCTCTTCAATGAACCGGTGCAGGATGTCGATGCGGGGCGCTGTCCCCATCTCAGGCGCCGCCATTTTCATTCGCAGCAGATCCTCGACCGCCGGCCGGTATGCCGCCGGAAGATAGGCTTCCATCAGCTCCGAAAACAGCATCGGCGGCGCTTCTCTGCGCTCAAGCACCCATCTGCATGCCAGAAGCGGACGCAGCACATAGAAATACTTCTTCAGCTTCACCTGTTCGCCCCGCAGATACGCATGCTCATTGTTCCGGGCGATGCTCAGATAGTGAAACGCCGCTGTCTTGCGCTTGAAGCACTGCGGGATCACCTCACGCACTGCCTCCCATGCCGGATGTGTCCGATAGACAATGGGCGATGCATCCCATTCAAAGGCCGTGGGATTGGACTTCTGCAGCAACTGCAGGTACTTGCGCACATCCCAGCCGTTGATGTCATACACATCGTCAAGCTGCCACTCGATCACGTCTCTTGTCTGCTCCAGCCGCAGATAGTCCTCCGTCCGCCGCAGATACACAAACCGCACATCGTAATCACTGTCCGGCGATGCAAAGCCCCATGCCCTGCTGCCGGATTCCACGCAATGCAGGATCGTCACACGCTCCTGCCGCTCGATCTCGCCGAGCTTCTGCCGGATTTTTTCCTGAATGTTCTCCATGGATCCTCCCCCCGCAATCTCCATTCAGCGTATGGTACCGCCGCCGATGACCGTGTCACCGTCATACAGCACGACTGCCTGTCCCTTTGTCACCGCCCGCTGCGGTTCATCGAACTGCACATGCAGAATACCGTCCGCCATCCACGCCAGTGCAGGCTGTTCCCTGTGGCGGTAGCGGATCTTCGCCAGCACCCGCATCGGCTCGTCCATGCGCTCCACAGCGATCAGATTCACATCCTCCGCCATCAGGCTGTCCGACAGCAGATCTGTATGCTCTCCGAGCACGACCCGGTTTTCCGCCGGCTCGATCCCGCAGACATACAGCGGATGCCCCGCTGCAATGCCAAGACCACGGCGCTGCCCGATCGTATAGTGAATGATGCCCCGGTGCTGTCCGAGGACATTTCCCTGCGGATCGACAAAATCGCCCGGCGCATAGGTATGCCCCGTGAAGCGTTCAAGAAATCCCGCATAATCACCGTCCGGCACAAAGCAGATGTCCTGGCTCTCCTTCTTCCGGGCATTGAGCAGACCGCGCGATGCAGCGATCTCCCGGATCTCCGTTTTCCGGAAACCGCCAAGCGGAAAGCGCACATGCCTGAGCTGCTCCTGCGTCAGGGAATAGAGCACATAGCTCTGGTCCTTCGTCTCATCAATGCCCTTTTTCAGCAGCCAGCGACCGCGCTCCGGGTCATGCTCCACTCTTGCATAGTGTCCCGTGACAA
>CAMNDR010000274.1 GCA_946535685.1 uncultured Clostridia bacterium
TAGAGTTTTCACACTTTTGTTTTTTCGTGTGTCTACTCTAAGGGGATTATATCATCCTGTGCGGTGCTTCAATTGTCTGTTTTTGCATCAGAGCGTGCAAAAAACAGCCTTTTTTCAGCATGGTTGAAAGGCCTGTGCAGGCGCTCACATATCTCCATAAATATCCTCATACAGCAGCAGGATATCCCGGATCATATACTTGGAGTACTCACCGCCCTCGATCAGACCGGCAAAAGCAATCTGCGGATCATCCGCAGGCGCATAGCCGATGAAGACCGAATCCTGTACACGGGTCGCGACCTGGGGCGTACCAGTCTTGATGGCCACGCTGTAGCCGAGATTCTGAAGAGAATACTTCTTCGGAAATCCATTGCCGGCTGCCTGGATCATGCCGGATTCCACAAACTTGTATACGCTGGCGTTGTTCAGCTCGATCTCGGAAAGCACCTCAGGTTCGGTCTTTTTCAGGCAGGTCGTCTGGTTATAATCCCATACGCTGTCCACCAGATACGGGCGCAGGCGCTTTCCCTCGTTGGCGATGGTATTTGCCACCACCGCAAGCTGCAGCGGCGTGACATTCGTGTCACCGTTACCGATACCCGCCTGCAGCACCTGACCGGAGGTCCATTCCAGTCCCTGCTGCTGATAGGTCTCAGGCGTTGCCATCCAGCCGGCCGCATCGGCAGTCTCGATGCCGGTGTGCTGCCCGATGCCGTACAGATCGGCATACTTGACGATGTTGTCGATCGTCAGAAGCCTTGACAGCTCATAGAAATACGAGTTGCAGGATACCCGCAGCGCCGGTGCAACCGCAATATAGCCGTGATGTCCGGTGCAGTGATAGGGGAAGCCGTGGAACATATAGGTGCCGGAGCACGGGAAGGACGTGGTACCGTCCACAACGCCCTCATTCAGGCCGGCAGTCGCCGTAATCGTCTTGAAGGTTGAACCCGGACGGTACAGACCCATCGTGGCACGGTTGAACAGCGGCTTTCCTGCCTGCTTGGACAACTCATCATAGTGCTCGGAATACTGTGTCAGATCAAAGGTCGGTGCCGTTGCTTCCCCCAGGATGGCGCCTGTTTTGGCATCGAGCACCACAAGAGCGCCGCTTGCAGCGGCATTGTACCGCAGCGCATAGGAACGGCTGATCGTGTAGTGGCTTTCAAGGAAGTCCTCAAGGATCTCCTGCAGCCCACGCTGAAATTCCGCATTGACGGTCAGGCGGATGGTATGACCTGCATCCACTGGCTCGGTGATCTCGTCAGAGACAGCAATGCCGTTTTCATAGGTGATCGTCCGTCCCCCCGCCTTGCCCTGCAGCTCATCCTCCATTGCACGCTCCAGACCGCTGATGCCGACGATGGCGTTCAGATCATATCCCTTGTCGAGATATTCCTGCGCATTTTCGGCATAGATCGGGCCCGTTGTGCCGATCTCATGCGGGATGACGTCACCGACCTCAATGCGGCGGGCGGCTGTCTGCTCGATCAGGACACCCTGCATCTGCGGTGCAAGCTCTGAGAGCTTTGTGACGGTGGCCATCGGAAGATTATTGGCAAGCTCGAACCGGTTCGAGATCGAGAAATCATCGTCAAGCATCGTGTAGCGGATGCCGGCGATGGTGCGCTTCTGGGACGGCGTGAGTTCATCGCCGATGCCGTACTTCTCGCAGAGCACATCCATGCAGTTTTCTGCCGTTGCATAGGCATTCACGCCGATCTTGCGCTTCATAGACTTCAGGCGGCTCTCGTCAGCATCCGCATTGAAGGAATACGGTGTACGGCGGGAGATATACAGACTGTCCTCCCACTCGACACCGGCATCCTCAAGGATCTTTGTCAGGCGGAGCAGAACGTCGTTGCCGGCAGCGTTTTCGGCCGGAAAGTTCTTCTCGTCGATCACGACTGCATAGCTGACATGATTGCTCACGATCGTCAGACCGGAGGCATCCACGATCTCGCCACGGGTCGGTGCGATCTTCTGCGTATAGCTTGAGGTGACGACCTCGGTTTTGTGATAGGCATCGCTGTTCACGACCTGCACCTTCATCAGACGCAGGACGCAAAGAGAGGCGCTCGTCAGTACCAGCAGGATGGCAAGCGCCATTTTCAGATATTCGGAAGCGGTTCTCATGGGAGCCTCCTTAGTTATTGCGTATAACAGTCTTTTCCAGCTCGTAGCTTCTCTGGCTGCCGCAGCGGCGGTTGACCGAGCCGATGAGGAAGAAAAGCGGGATTGCGGCGATCACGGTCATGATACCGCTCGGGAGCAGGTAGCGTGTGTAGACCAGCGCCACATCATCATGCCCCCAGATGGCATAGTAGAATACAAAATCAAGATACCCCTGGAGCGTGGTGCAGATCAGTGTCAGGATCAGCATGCTCAGGAGCTTTTCACGCAGATAGTAGCTGTGCAGGAGCGATACTGCCACACAGCAGATCACGAGCCAGACAGCATTGTAGCCGAGGAGCTTTCCGCAGGCAATATCGAGCAGCAGTCCGCAGACTGTGCCGACGGCTGCCGACTGGATCTCGCCGGTATGGCTCGAAATACAGAGCGCCACCGGGATCAGCAGCAGCGGCTTGACATAGCTGCCGGATGTCTCAAGAAAGAAGCATAGGACGATCAGAGCCGCATAGGCGACCCATTTGATGACCTGTTTGAAAATGTAGCTTCCCTTGCCGGAATCACTGC
>CAMNDR010000275.1 GCA_946535685.1 uncultured Clostridia bacterium
ATCTTGACCTTGTTGTCATCATAGGCGGCATGGTTTTCCTTCGTGGTATAGCGGAATACCTGACCGTCAAACTGCATGGAGCCCTTGGAGGCTCTGCCGTAGAAGGCGGAGATGCTCTCGAACGGATAGAGCGGACTGGCCGGATCGGCAGCGCCGAAGGTGATCCGGTTCAGCTCTGCTTCTGTCAGGGTGTCATCATAGCGGCAGTCCGGGAAATCCACGTAGAATACGACCAGCTTTGCATTGCCGTGGGTCGGGAGCGAAGCGCCGTGTTTTGCAAGATACGCAGGGAGAAACTCGCTGGTGTCAGCAGGTGCCGCTGTTTCGGGCTTCTTTCCGAGGATGGCGCGTTTGAGGAGCCCCAGGTCGATGATGTCGATCACGCCGTCCTGCTGCATATCCGCAAGGTTGATGCGGATGCCGTTATCTGACGGATACCCGAGCATCCATTTCTGCACGGCAACGATGTCGCCCACATCGAGCACGCCGTTCTGGTTGACATCGCCCCGCGGGAGCTCTGCCGGCACAGGATCGGTCGGCTGCGGATCAGTGGCCGGCTGCTGCGGCTGCGCATTGGCAAGATCGAATCTGCCGGGTTCATCCTTGATCTTTGTCCACATATAGCGCAGCATCCATCCGTCAAACTTCGTGATCTTTGCGGCAGAGCCTGCCATCATGATGGAATTTTCACCGCCGGGGAATCCGCCGGGCGGGAAACCGTCCGCTTCGCCCTCTCCTCCGTAGAAATCCGTCATGCCGAAGCCGTGGCCGATCTCGTGCTCCAGCACATGTACCCCGTTGCTTTCTATCATGCCCAAGTACGCTGTATCCGAAAGACGCTGCCCCCAGTCGCCTCCGCATCCTCCGATGTCCGGAAAGCCCTGCGTTGCCCACATATACATATCGAAGCGCTTGTCAAGTCCCCCCGGATACTGGTAGGCGGTGTCCGTGAAATGCTCGAAGCGGGACAGCTCTGCCGGTGCAAACGGCTCCTTGTCCGGGATGGTGTCCCGTCCGTTGGTGGTGTCGTACTGCGCATCGTAGTACCTTGTGTCGGTGTAGACGGTCTCGTCCTCATGCAGATCGAGCAGGCAGCTTTTGTCGATGACGGCCCAGCCGACGATCCTGACATCAATGTGGTCATACGGCCAGTTTTCATACCCCGCAAGCCAGTCGTTCCACGCATTGATGCTGTCGGAGAGCATCTGCTCGAATTGCTGCCGCTGTTCATAGGTGACTGTCCGGTAGGACTGCCACTTCACGACGTAGTTGATGGTGCCCTTTCCGGCAACGATCTGGTCGAAGATCGTGTTGCGGCGGGCGGTGGACTGTTCCCGTTCGATCCGGTTCTGCCAGATCCAGTCAGCGGCGTACTGAAAGTCCGCCGGCAGGTCGGAGATGCTCTCGGCAGAAGCCGTGATCGGGACGGGCGAGCCTGCATTGAACTGCGCCGGCAGCGGTGCCAGACACAGCGCCGCTGCAAGCAGTGCGGCTGTGATCGCTTTTCTTCTCATCTTCTATTTCCCCCTTTGGTGATCTGCGAGCAATCTTTTTTGTCTGTATTGCTGCTTTCATCATAGCATGATTCGCAGCAGAATGCAATCACATTTTACATCCTTTTGCTGACATAATGCATATTTTTGGTTGACAGCGGCGGAAAAATGCAGTATACTATGGATAAGGGGGCGATCGGATGAAACGGATCGGTGTTGTGATCCCGGCGATCACGGATAATCTGCAGAGTGAGCTGCTTGGCGGCATCGCTGAAACTGCCGCAGCAGCGGGGTGCGACGTGATCGTGCTGACGACGGCAACGAACGGACTGGAATTTCATATGCAGAGCGAGATCATGGAGGGCGAGGAGAGCATCTATGCGCTGCTTGAACGGGCAGCGCTTGACGGCGTGCTGCTCGCTTCGCAGTACTTTGTGAAGGAAACTGTCCGGCAGCGGATCTCGGAGATCATCCGGCGCTCCGGCACGCCCTGCATCGACCTCGGCGGCACGGCGCTCGGCTTTGAAACCGTTCATATCCCGCAGGATGAAGCCGTGCAGGCGCTGACCGACCATCTGATCGAGGCGCACGGCTGCCGGAAGCTGCTGTTTCTCTCCGGGCATGCGGGAAATCCGGATGCGGAGCAGCGGATGCAGGGCTTTCTGCGCTCTGTCAAAGCCCATCACTGCACGCATGAGATCTTTTACGGCGATTTCTGGAAGGTGCGTGCCGCCCAGCTTGGCGAGGAGATCCTGCAGCACAGGCGGGAGAAGCCGGATGCGGTGGTCTGTGCAAACGATATGATGGCGGTCACGCTCTGTGATACGCTGCAGAGCGGCGGGATGACAGTGCCGGATGACATCATCGTGACGGGATTTGACGGGCATATCTTTGCGCTGTCGAGCTTCCCGACGGTCACCACGATCGGCGGTGCGATGGACGAACTCGGCAGGAAGGCCGTACAGCAGCTTCTTGGGCTTGACAGCATGCCGTGCAGCCGCATGCACATCATCTACGGCGCAAGCTGCGGATGTGTGGAGCGGATGACGGATTATCAGTCCGCCGCACTGCAGGTACAGCAGCAGATCCGGCGGGATTCATCTGCGGCGGATATGCTGGAGATGCAGATCAATGCGGACGTTATCACCCGGACTTCCCGTGTGGAGTCGCTTTCAGAGCTGACGGATGTGGTCGATC
>CAMNDR010000276.1 GCA_946535685.1 uncultured Clostridia bacterium
TCTGACGAAAAATCTGGCTGCGCATCTGTACCACCAGCTCTGTGCGGTGTTGCCTTATGCGATTTTACAGCACCTTGGCGCCGTTGACGAGCATTTCAAACTTGATGCCGAGAAACTTCGCCGATTTCTGGCAGAGCAGCATTCTCTGCAGGAAGATCTCGAAATATTCCAGCACGCTGGAGATCTCCGGGTCGATGGTCAGTTCGAGGGTCAGTGAGCTCTTGTTTTCATTGAAGGACAGCGCTGCACGCTCCACGGCATAATTCACCCGGTCATGGATGTCGAAGGTCATCGGGTCATGGTTGCGCACACGGCTCCTGCGGACATCGGTCTTATCTGCGATGATGAGCGCTGCCGAGATCGGGTTGAGCGGCATGCCCGTGCCTTCGTCGTGGTTGCCGATGGCGGAGACGATCGAACAGATCTCGCTGGCGGGCATATTCATATTATCCAGCAGACGGAAAGCCATAACGGCGCCGCTCTGTGCATGATCGACACGGTTGATGACATTGCCGATGTCGTGCATCATGCCGGCGATCCGGGCAAGCTCCACCGTCCGTTCGTCATAGCCGAGCTCTGTGAGGATCATGGCGGCGTTATGGGCGACCTTTTCTACATGGGCAAAGGAATGCTCTGTGTAGCCCATGGCTTCGAGCGCCTCATCCGCACGGCGGATATATTCCATGATATCGCTGTTTTCCTTGATATATTTGTATGTTACACGGCTTGCCATAGTATTTCTCCCCCTGCCCCTTATTTCAGATGTTCCAGTTCTGCAACGGCCTGTTCGATCTGCGCCTTGGCAGTAAGATAGTTTGCATGATGAAAGTCCGGTGCGTTGATCCATTCTTTTCTGGGCAGAGCGGCGGTGTCAATCCCGCATGCCTCGATCTGCGGCAGCGGCATATGGAAGCTGAACGGATTGTTTATGCATTCCGCAATGACCTCAACGTTCGCCCTCTCTGGTACTTCCACATCAGCAGGAGACGGCTCAACACGGGCCAGATAGTATTCAAACGGTCGTTTCACCGGGTCGCTGCGCATCATAGCGCCTGCCTTGTCCTTGGTTGCCGTCGAATAACGGATATAGGGAACGAGAAAGACCTCGGTTTTCACGCAGGCGGGCTTTTCCCGCAGCAGCTTCATCACGACGAGATCCTTGATGGCATAGGCATTCTCCTCATCCTCCCGGATCCAGCCATCCTCCTTCAGGGCTCTGTTCAGCTTTTCGATGATCGTCAGCATTCTGTACCAGATCAGTTCCTGTTCCATATGAGAAGCCATCCTTTCTTCAGATTCCGAATGCAATCGGTTCATTCTCGAAATACACACCGTACCACACCAGGAACATGAACACCGTCCAGATCTTCCGGCTGTTGTCGGCCTTGCCGTCACGGTGGTCATCAAGGAGCTTGACGAGCTGCTCCGTGTGGAAGAAGTGGCGTCCGGCCTCGCTCTCAAAGCGCTTGCGGACGATGTTGTAGTACTGCTCCTCTTTCAGCCATACCCGGATGGGCACCGGGAAGCCGAGCTTCTTCTTGGCGGCAGTACCGGCGGTCTCCTCCGGCGTGTCCTGCTTGGCAGCAAGGCGCATGGCATACTTGGTGACATAGGGTGTGTGGCTGTCGGTCGTCGCCTTGCGGGTCACACGGTATTTCGCCGGGATGCGCTCTGCGACCTGCATGACCTTCCTGTCGAGGAAGGGAACACGCAGTTCGAGAGAATGCGCCATGCTCATCTTGTCGGCTTTCAGCAGGATATCGCCCGCCATCCACATATGCAGATCGAGATACTGCATTTTCGTCACATCATCGAGTGCTTCGACCCGCTGATAATAATGCGCCGTGAGCTTCTGCGGATCGGGCGCGTCGGTCTCAACCGCCAGCAGCGCCTTGCGTTCAGCGGGGGAGAACATATAGGCATTGCCAATGAAGCGCTCCTCCAGATCCCGCCCCTTGCGGACGAAGAAATTCACGCCGCGCTTTGCCGGGAGATGCGATGCCGCCTTGCCGACCGTGCGCTTGATGACACGGGGAAGCCGGTCATAGGCGGTCGCATTCGGCTCGGAATAGACATTGTAGCCGCCGAAGATCTCATCGGCACCCTCGCCGGAGAGCACGACCTTGAGCTGCTCTGCCGCCAGACCGCAGACGAAATACAGCGCAATCGCTGCCGGATCTGCGAGGGGCTCGTCCATCTGGTACTGGATATGGCGCAGCTCGCCCCAGTATTCCTCCGGCTCGATGACTTTGGAGAAATTCTGCTTGCCGATCGCCCTGGAGAAATTCTTCGCCCAGCCGATCTCGTTGTATTTCTCATCCTTGCCGAAGCCGACGGTGAAGGTCTTGTCCACATCGGCGATGGCGGCGACATAGCTCGAATCTACGCCGGAGGAAAGGAAGGATCCGACCTCGACATCGGCGATCTTGTGCGCCCGGACGGAATCGTGGAACACCTCAGAGATCTCGTGTACCCAGTCATCAAGCGTGGGCGTTTCATCTGCCTGGAAATGTACATCCCAGTAGCGGCGGATGGCCATTTTGCCGTTCTGCCAGAGAAAATAATGCGCCGGCTGGAGCTTATAGACACCCTTGAAGAAGGTCTCATCCATCGCAGAATACTGGAAGGTGAGGTATTCCTCAAGCGCTGCGGTGTTGAGTTCCTTTTCAAATGCCGGCTGCTTTAAAAA
>CAMNDR010000277.1 GCA_946535685.1 uncultured Clostridia bacterium
TTTCTGACGGCGGATTATTGGAGGGCTTGCCCCTGCACCCCGCCAAAACTGCCGCCCCCAACCCTGCGCATTTTCTGACGGCGGATTATTGGAGGGCTTGCCCCTGCACCCCGCCAAAACTGCCGCTCCCAACCCTGCGCATTTTCTGACGGCGGATTTTCGAGCGTCTTTCCTCTGGACAAATGCCGCACAATCTGTTATAATAAAGTAAACCAAGGGGGTGAGACAATGGGCGCACGGGAAACCCTGTTTGCCAAACGGGATCCGTTTGCAACAGCCGAAACCGAAGAACTGTTCCGGAAAGCAATGCAGGAAAACTGCCGCTTTCATTATGCCAATTGCCCCGAATACCGTCAGATCCTCGATGCAGAGGGCTTTTCTCCGGAGGATCTGCAAACCTATGCAGACCTCGCAAAGCTCCCGCCGCTGCCGACAGTCCTCTTCAAGCAGCATCACCTGACCTCCATGCCGTCCTGGCGTATTCCTGTGAAGGCGACGTCCTCCGGCACGAAAGGCCGTTTCAGCAAGGTCGGGCTGGAGCTTGGCGCACTCTGGAACGGACTCCGGATGGTGCTGCGGATGGCAAGCTACCGCAGGCTTCTTTCACTGCGTCCGGTCAATTATGTCATCCTCGGCTATCAGCCGCACAAAGGCAATGACATGGCGGTCATGAAAACCGCCTTCGGTTCGACCTTTTTCGCCCCGGCACTGCACCGCTGCTATGCACTTCGCTATGAAAGCGGCCAGTATACCGCCGATCTTGAACATGTGCTGGAGTGCCTGCAGCGATTTGTCAGATCCGGCCATCCCGTGCGGTTTATGGGCTTTCCGTCCTATACCTGGTTCCTGCTGCAGCTCATGGAAAACCGCTCCGTCCGGCTGCAGCTCCCACCCGGCTCGAAGATCATGCTCGGCGGCGGCTGGAAGCAGTTCTACCGGGAGCAGGTCGATAAACCGGCACTCTATGCGCTCATCCGGCGGGTGCTCGGCGTGGAGGAAGCGGATATCATCGAATTTTTCGGCGCTGTGGAGCATCCGATCCTGTACTGTGACTGTCCGGCGCATCATTTCCATGTGCCGGTCTACAGCCGTGTCCTTATCCGGGACGTGCGCACGCTCGAACCAGTCCCGAACGGCACGCCCGGCCTTGTCAATCTGATGACACCGATGATCAAAGCCACGCCCCTGACCAGCATCATGACCGATGATCTCGGCATGCTCCACGACGGCAGCGAGTGCCCGTGCGGCATCCGCTCGCCCTATCTTGAGATCATCGGGCGGGTCGGCCTGAAGGAGATCCGTACCTGTGCAGCGGGTGCTGCTGACATCCTGAAAGGAGTGAGCCCATGATCCTCGCAAACGGAAAGCTGTACGACTCCGAGCAGCAGGGGCAGCTTCTCTGCGATCTGGAACGGCGTATCAACGAGACCCGGTGCAGCACACGCCTTTGTGCAGAGACCGTGATCGCAGCGCTCGATCAGATGGCCGCCAAAATGGAGCAAGGGCACTTCAATGCCCTCATTCCGGAGCCGGAGCTGCGGGATTCCGTGCATTTTGCCGCTGGGCTCCTCCACAGCGATGCCCTCTGGAAGCGCCTGCACAATGAGCTCCCGGCGCTCCCGCCGCAGGCAGGCAGGCTGCAGCTCCGCCGGGAGCCGCTTGGCACACTGCTGCACATTGCCGCCGGAAATATGGATGCTCTGCCGGCGTTCAGCGTGATCGAAGGGCTGCTGACCGGCAATATCAACCTGCTCAAGCTTCCGCAGGCGGACAAGGGGCTGACCATCCGCTTTTTTCAGGAGCTTCTGGAGATCGAACCAGCGCTGACAGACTTCATCTATGTCTTTGATACACCATCGAGCGACGTCTCCGGCATGCAGCAGCTTGCTGCCTGCAGCGACGGCATTATCATATGGGGCGGCGATGCGGCAGTGTCCGCCGTCCGGCAGCTCGCCTCCCCCGGCTGCAAGCTGATCGAGTGGGGGCACCGGCTCGGATTCTGCTATATATCTGGATTATCTGATATAGATGCAGAGCTCTCCGCCCTTGCTTCGCACATCATCGCCACCCGGCAGCTTCTGTGCAGCTCTTGTCAGGTGATCTATCTGGATACGGACGATCCGGCAGATGTGACGGCATTCTGCAGACATTTCCTGCCGATCCTGGAGCATGCCGCCGCAAAATCCCCCGCCGACATCGGCGCCGATGCCGAGCGCACCCTGCGCCGCTATACTGCACGGCTCGAACGTGTACTCAGCGGGGATGCCCCGCAGGAGCGACAAGTCCTGCAGGGCTCCGGCTGCAGCGTGACCGCCTGCCGGGACAGCGTCCTTGAGCTCTCTGAAATGTTCGGCAATGTCCTTGTCAAGCCTCTCCCGCAGGCAGCGCTCCTTGCCGGGCTGCGGCGTTCCAAGGGCTATCTGCAGACGGCAGGGCTCATCTGCCCGGATGACCGGCGGGAAGCGCTCACGGAGCTGCTCATTCGCAGCGGCGTAAACCGCATCATGCGCCCCGGCGAGATGTCCGGGACATTCCCCTGCGAAGCGCATGACGGTGAATATCCCCTGCAGCGCTATACCCGCATTGTCAATGTCCTGCAATAGACAGATCCGCCATTCCGGATGACCCGGAATGGCGGTCAGCTTGTCGATAGAATCCTTTATAAGGGGATGGCCGCCCCCCTCCG
>CAMNDR010000278.1 GCA_946535685.1 uncultured Clostridia bacterium
AGGAGCAGGCGCTCAACATCAAGCGGTTCCATCGCTGTGCAGCCGATCTTGACCGGGCAGAGGCGGAGATCGACCGCCTGCGCCTGACGGCAAAGCTCAACACGAACGCCATCGACCGCATCACAAAGGGCGAAGAATAGGGAGGAATTTCCATGAACATACAGATCTTCGGCACCAGGAAAAGTGCCGACACCCGCAAGGCAGAGCGCTGGTTCAAGGAGCGGCGCATTTCCTATCAGCTTGTCGATATGAAGGAAAAGGGCATGAGCCGGGGGGAATTTGACAACATCCTGCGGGCAGTCGGCGGGCTTGAGGCACTCATCGACGAAACAGCCCGTGACAAGGATACACTCGCACTCCTGCGCTATCTCACGGACAATGCAAAGCCAGACAAGGTCTTTGAAAACCAGCAGCTCATCCGGCTTCCCGTTGTCCGGAACGGCAAAAAAGCCACTGTCGGCTATTGCCCGGATGTCTGGGAAAGCTGGGAATGATGGACGGACTCTACCGCTATCACGGCACGGAAAAGCTGCGCTGCGGCTACACCACCGGCACCTGTGCTGCGGCTGCTGCGGGGGCAGCGGCCGTGTATCTTCTGACCGGGAAGGCGCCTGCGGAGATCAGCGTGACGCTCCCCGGCGGTGAGCAGCTCCTGCTCCCGGTCATCGAGCCCGTTTCAGACGGAAGCAGCGCCGGGTGCGGTATCATCAAGCACAGCGGCGACGATCCGGATATGACCGACGGCATCACCGTAAGGGCACAGGTCAGCCGGCAGGACAAGGGCATCACGATCCGCGGCGGCGAGGGCATCGGCAGGGTGACAAAGCCCGGACTTGACCAGCCTGTCGGGGCGTGGGCAATCAACTCCGTTCCCCGGCGCATGATCTCGGACATGCTCACGGAAACCGCCGGACGTCTCGGCTATTCCGGCGGCTTTCTCGTGGAGCTGAGCATCCCGGGCGGCGAGGCGCTTGCCGCAAAGACCTATAACCCGCACATGGGCATTCTCGGCGGGCTCTCGATCATCGGGACGACCGGGATCGTGGAGCCGATGAGCACCCGTGCGCTCATCGAGACCATCCGTGCGGAGGCATCCATGCACCGTGCGCAGGGTGAACGCCTGCTGCTCCTGACGGTCGGCAACTACAGCGAGCAGTTCGTGCGCATGGCGATGCCCATTGCAGAGGAACGAACCGTCACCTGCAGCAATTACATCGGAGAAGCGCTGGATATCGGCATTTCGCTCGGGTTTGAGCAGATCCTGCTCATCGGCCACGCCGGGAAGCTCGTCAAGCTCGGCGCCGGCATCATGAACACCCACTCCGCCCAGGCAGACGGCCGGATGGAGACCCTCGTCACCTGCGGGCTTTTAGCGGGCTGTGATGTGCAGACGCTCCGGCAGATCCCGGACTGCGTGACCGTGGATGCTGCCCTTGACATCCTGGAAGCGGCAGGGATGCTCAAACCGACGATGGACCTTCTCATGCAGCGCATTGCCTGTCATCTGCAGAAGCGCACCCGCGGCGCTGTGCCGACAGAAGCGGTGCTGTTCACGTTCCGGGAAGGCCGCTGCTTCATGACCTCCGGTGCTGCTGCGATGCTCTCGCAGATATGAGGCTGATCCTGTATTTTTCACAGATTTTGGGCATAGGCCGCAGTTGTCCGGCACAGTTCTGAGCTGAAAACTATAGCCCAAGCCCATAGCCTGCGATCATGCCGATCACAGCAGAGATACCTATAATTGCAATCGGGTGCAGTTTTTTGAACGCAAGCACGGCGCCGAGGGCGAAGATGCCAAGTGAGATCCAGAAGCCCGCCCCTGAGAATACCGCCATCTGCAAGCCGTCTGGAAAGAAAACCGTCATTCCCACAGACAGGAGCGCTGCACCGATCAGACCGATCACCGCAGGGCGCAGGCCGTACATCACGCCGTCAACAGCACGGCTCCTGCGGAATTTCTCATAGAATTTCGCAACGATCAGGAGGATGACAAAGGAGGGCAGGACAACGCCGAGCGTCGCACAGACAGCGCCAAACACACCGCCTGTTCTGATGCCGACAAAAGTCGCCATATTGATCGCAAGCGGCCCCGGTGTGCTTTCGCTGACGGCGATGAAGTCCACGACCTCCGCCTGCGTGAGCCAGCCGTGGCGCTCGACCTCGCTCTGTATCAGCGGGAGCATGGCATAGCCGCCGCCGAAGGTGAATGCGCCGATCTTCAGGAAGGTCAGGAACAGCTCAATCCATATCATCGCTCTGCTCCTTTCTGAACAGCAGCGACCACACAAGCCCGAACACTGCACAGCCGATGATAACAAAGACCGCATCTATTTTCAGAAAAGCCGTCAGCACCAGTGCCGCTGCCATGATGAAGTATGAAACAGCATGCTTTTTCGCTGCCATGAACATGGTATAGACCGCCTTGAGGATCAGTGCGAGAACGCCTGCACGGATCCCCATAAAGGCATACTGCACGGTCTTCGACTCCCGGAAGGCTTCCAGCACAAACGAAACAAGCGAGATGATCAGAAATGACGGCAGCACCACACCCAGCGTTGCGCAGACAGCGCCGGGGGTTCCTGCAATACGGCTGCCCACAAATGTCGCGGCATTGATCGCCACCGGACCCGGTGTGGATTCTGCGATCGCAACGACTTCCAGTATATCGTCCTCAT
>CAMNDR010000279.1 GCA_946535685.1 uncultured Clostridia bacterium
CCTTCCCGACTGTCATCAAGGCAGACGGCCTTGCGCTCGGCAAGGGCGTGATCCTCGCCCAGAACGAAGAAGAAGCCGTTGAAGCTGTCAGGGAAATGATCGATAACAAGAAATTCGGTGAGAGCAGCGCCCGTATCGTCATTGAGGAATTCCTCACCGGCCCGGAGGTCTCCGTTCTGAGCTTCACGGACGGCAAGACGGTCGTGCCGATGATCTCCTCGATGGATCACAAGCGTGCGCTTGACGGCGATGAGGGACTGAATACGGGCGGCATGGGCACTGTTGCCCCGAATCCGTACTACACCCCGGAGATCGCTGCAGAATGCATGGAGACCATCTTCAAGCCGACTATCGCAGCGATGCAGCAGGAGGGCAGACCCTTCACCGGCTGCCTGTATTTCGGCCTGATGCTGACGCCGAACGGCCCGAAGGTGATCGAGTACAACTGCCGCTTCGGCGACCCGGAGACACAGGTCGTGCTTCCGCTGCTCGATTCTGATCTTGTGGACATCATGCTGGCGACCTACAACGGCAATCTGGCGGATGTTGATGTGCAGTGGAAGAACGAGAGCGCAGCATGCGTGGTCATGGCAAGCGGCGGCTATCCTGTGAAGTATGAAAGCGGCAAGACCATTTCCGGTCTTGATGAAAAGGGACAGACCGAGGGTGTTTTCGTTTATCATGCCGGCACGAAATTTGCAGACGGCAGCTTCCTGACCGCAGGCGGCAGAGTCCTCGGCGTGACTGCCACAGCCGATACGCTCGAGCATGCACTTGCAAAGTCCTACAAAGCCGTTGAGACCATCAACTGGGAGAAGGTTCACTTCCGCCATGACATCGGGCAGCGTGCGCTGCAGGCGAAGCAGGGGTGATGCAGTATGCATCCGAATCTGAAACGGTGCTTTAGCTGCGGACAGTATGGAAACATCCTGTTTCTGCTGTTTGCGCTGCTTGCGTGGCTCTATTACTGGTCACTGAGCCGGAATAATGTGGAGATCGTTGCTCTGGAGGTCGCTGCCTACACGGTCGAGGTCGGCGGATTTGTATTCATGATCTTCTCGCTGCTGAATTTTCACCGCATCGTCCGCCACCGCTACCTGATGAAAACAGCCATGCTGGTCTATATCATCGTCGAAGCGGCCATTATGATCATCGACTTCAATTATGAGCGGTTCGCGTTCTGGAATGCCAATGCAATGTGGCTGAACATCGTCCACTCGATCTTTTCCGGAGCGATCTGCTTTACCTATCTGGCACTTGAGCCGAAGAATACCGGCCTGGAGGTGGCGCTCATCATATCCGAGGTCATCATTTTTGCAGGCATGTTCGGTGCTGTGTTCCATTTCCCGGTCTATGTGACACTGCTGTGCAATTCGCTTGCCTACGTGGTATTTTTCTCGATCTTGCGTTTCCTGGTCGCACAGGAGCGCATCATGATCGACTGCCACGGCGACCGTGCACGGGAGACGAAGTACCGGAGCGACTTCTTTGATGACGTATAATGCCGAGAAGCAAGCGCTGCTGAATGAGCTGCAGCGCCTGCATACGACCCCGCTCGGTGAAGAGCGTATCCGGCGCAATCTGTCTTTGCAGTGCGGGGACGTGACAGCATGGTGCAGGGAACTGATCTGTGCGCAGGATGCGGTCGTCTCCCGTCAGGGCAAGAACTGGTATATCTGTCTGGACGGCGTGATCCTGACGGTCAACGCCCGTTCTCTTACGATCATCACTGCACACAAAGGAGGGGCAGCAACGTGATACAAGGCTGGATCTTAGAGGAAGAGAATCACCGCCTGCCCTATCTCCGGGAAAAGACCGCCCAGCTCACAACATCGCCGGGCGTGTACCTGATGAAGGACAGCAAGGGCGGCATCATCTACATCGGCAAGGCCAAAAATCTGCACAACCGGGTTTCCAGCTATTTCCGTCTCGGTGCTGATCATCTGCCGAAGGTCGCCCGGATGGTCTCGCATGTGTATGATTATGACTTCATCGTGACAGGCTCCGAATATGAGGCACTGCTGCTCGAATGCAGCCTCATCAAACAGCACAAGCCGCATTACAATATCCTGCTCAAGGACGACAAGGGCTATCATTATATCAAGGTCACGAATGAGCCGTTCCCCCGCATCGTCGCCGCCAAGCAGAAGCTCGATGACGGTGCGCTGTATATCGGGCCTTATACTGGCGGATTTGTGACAAAATCTACAGTTGAGGAGGTCAACACCGTTTTCCGGCTGCCGACCTGCAGCAAGAAATTCCCGCAGATGTTCCGCAAGGGGCGCCCCTGCCTGAATTTCCACATCAAGCGCTGCATCGGGCTTTGCCAGGGACGCATGAGCGAAGCTGAGTACAGAAAGCTCATCGAACAGGCAGTCGCCTATATCCGCAGCGGCAGCAGTGCCTCTGTCGAACGCATGCAGAAGGAGATGGAGACAGCTTCCGAGAACCTTGATTTCGAGCGTGCCGCCATGCTCCGTGACCGCATCAAGGCAGTGCAGCATGCAGCGGATTCCCAGAAGATCATCGACAATACCTACCGGGATGCCGATGTGATCGCAAGCGCCGACAATGGTGATGATCTGTGCATTTCGGTGCTGATGTACCGGGAAGGCCGGCTCTATGACAAGCAGAATTTCCATTTCAACGAGGAAGCAGA
>CAMNDR010000280.1 GCA_946535685.1 uncultured Clostridia bacterium
GTGCGTGTAGATTTCCGTGGTGGAAATACTCTCGTGACCAAGGATATTTTTCAGAGTCAGCACGTCCACATGCCCGTGCTGGTACATGAGCGTCGCCGCCGTATGCCGGAGCTTATGGGTGGACAGTCCACGCCCGTCAAGGTCGGCTGCTTTCAGGGCATTCTCCACGACCTGCTGCACCCGTCTGCGGCTGATGCGCTTGTTCCGGTTGGAAAGAAACAGCGCAGGGTCGTCTGTTTCCGCCTCCGCACGCTCGAAGAGATACTCCCGCAGCGCCGACATACATGCCGGATTGAGGTAAACGATCCGCTCCTTGGAGCCCTTACCGAGCACCCGCATCCGCTTCTCCTCAAGATCGAGAGAGGACAGATTCAGCCCGACCAGCTCGCCCAGTCGGATCCCGCAGTTGAGAAACAGCGTCAGCATGCAGTAATCCCGGAGCTGCTCCTTGGGATTGTCTGTCTCCGTCAGTTTCCGCAGCAGGTCAAGGCTTTCCGTCAGATTCAGGTATTTGGGCAATGCATGCTTTGGCCGGGAGAGTTCCAGATTGACCGTCGGATCCGTGTCCAGCAGCATCGCCTGCTTGTTGAGATACCGGAAAAAACTGCGCAGCGATGTCGCTTTCCGGCAGCGGATCTTGTCCTGGTTGCCGCACTCGCCAGCGATGAAGCTGTAATAATTATGAATATCCCGCAGCGTCACTGAGCGGATGTCTTCGATCGTCATGGAGCGGATGCTTACCTCCGGCAGCATCTCCGGCGTCACTTCCGGCACATTGCTGCGGTACAGCGTGAGAAATCGCAAAAACTGCCGTATATCGAGATAATAGACCATGATCGTGCTCTTGGCGAGCCCCTTGACGACAGAGATGTGTGTGATGTAGTCGTTCAGAAAATCCGGGCATTCACTGCGGTCGATCTGCATTGCCGGAACCTCCTTTTCCATCCGACGGCGGCACAGGAACACCGTATTTCCGGATCAGCATGTTCAGGTAAAGCGGCATGAAGATATACGCCAGAATAAAGCCCACGATCATGCTGATTCCGAGAGATTTCAGGAACATCAGGCCAAACGGCACAGGGATCGGTGCCCCATGCTTTGCTGCCATAAAATAGGCCAGCCCGATCATCAGCAACGTTAGGATCGGCGTATAGATCAGATCTGAGACCAGCGCATCCATGCAGCGCCTCCCAAAGGTTTTGGGCTGCAGACGGCACTTTTCTGCGATCTTATCTGAGAGCGGCCTGATCGGGATGACCAGTCCGACCAGCAGACTGATGACTGTGCTCGCCAGAAAGCTAAGCAGAAAGCCGGGCAAAGTAAAATTACCAGATGTAAATGTTCCGACAAAGGAAAGAAACAGGCTCATTGTCAGAGACATCAGTATGGCCATCGCTTTTCCAATCCTCTTCATAGCATAACCTCCTTGCTGCATTTTTAGGCTGCAGCCTGTCTTATATAGTTTAGTATACCATATTTTCTTCGGTTTAGCAAGTGGTTTTTGTAAAAAATATCAATAAAAAGGATCAAAAAGCGCCTTCCGACCCTTGACAATCTCACCTGCCTGTGGTATAATGAAAATGGAACTATCGGAAAAACCGTGAACAGGAGGTTTGTTCAATGAAAAAACGCCGATTTACCGCCTTTTTAACCGCTGCCGCAGCAGCCCTTTGCATGCTTTCTGCGCCTATGACAGCGGTGCCGACCGGTGCGGCTTCTGCCCAAGTTGGATCCACGATACTTGCAAAGGACAATTATCCATTTAGTACATCGAGCACCTATGTATACAACCAGCTTCCTTCCAACTGCAAAACGCTTTACGACAATCTGCTCACCGCCTGCCGTCAGGTGGACAGCGATACCTCGACGTATCAGGCAACACCGGCAGCGAATTACCCGAGCGGCATGACGCAGGCCCAGATCACAGAGACACTGAAGGTGTTCCGCTATGATCACCCGGAGTTCTTCTTCCTGGAGAATTCCCAGGTCGTTGCCTCAGGCTGGATGCAATATGTCTGTATCAATATCCACAGCAATTTCCAGAACGGCGAACGGCGGCAGGCAGCAAAGGCCACATTCATCTCCAAGATCAATGAATACCGGAACGCTGCCAGTGCCTACGAGACGGATTATGAGCGTGCAAAGTATATTTTTGACACGATGAAGTCCCGTATCACCTATGGCGGCGGTGATTACGAGTATTCAGCCTATATGCCGCTGACGGAGGGGCGCTCCTATAATAATGGCTATGCGAAGCTGTACGCGCTGCTTTGCAATGCCTGCGGTGTGGAATGCCTTGGCATGGGCGGCCCGGGTCACTGCTGGAATGCTGTCAAGATTGCCGGGAACTGGTACTATGTGGATGTTCTGAATGACCTGTTCCTCAAGAACAGCTCCGAGATCGCTGCATATGATGAAGATGCGGTCACCTATACCGCTTCTGACGGCACTACATCTGCTGAGTACGTGCAGCATGAAATGGACAAGGGCTATTTTACCAATGCCTTTTATCCGCAGATGAACAGCGCCTATGACGGCAGCCGCTGGCCGGTGAACGAGAATCCGCAGCAGCAGGAGACCACGGAAGCCACGACCGAGGCTACTACCACGACGGAGGCCACCACCACGACGGAGACCACCACAAGCGCTACCA
>CAMNDR010000281.1 GCA_946535685.1 uncultured Clostridia bacterium
ATAAGGGCGATTATCTCGGCGACGGGTACATGAATATTGAGTATTACATCAATGACCTGACGGTCGATGCATTCCCGGCGGGGACGGTTCAGGTATCACCGGCAACGGGACCGATCGCCGGACGTTCGGCATTCGAGCGCATCGAGGCGGAGGATTTTTCTGCGATGGAAGGCATTCAGACGGAGGATACGTCTGACAGCGAGGGCGTGCAGAACATCGGCTACATCGAAAACGGCGATCATGTGATGTATAAGCGGCTTGATTTTGAGGATGGTGCGAAGTCCTTCTCGGCTCGCATTTCCGGAAATCCCTGCGTGATGGAGCTGTATGCGGATTCGATGAAAACACCGCTGGCGAGAGTGCGTTTCGGCGGTTCGGGCGGCTTCGGCACCTGGACGGATCTGACCGTCGGGATCCCGGAGCTCACAGGGATCCACAATCTCTATATCAAATTTATCGGCGGTGAGGGCTATCTGGCGAACCTGAACTGGTTTGTCTTCGGCAGGGACGAGGTGCCTTCCGGTGTGCATCTGGTGAAGGATCTGAAGGTGCTCGATACGGCAAACAGCGGCGGCTGGGATGTGGCTGAACGGTCACAGGTCGGTCTGACAATGTATGGCGACCGCAGCTTTGTTTATACGGTACTGCCGGAGGAGCTGAATGGTTCGGAGGCGGTGCTGACGGCTTGCGATTCCAAGAATGCATCGGCCGATACGGCGCAGTTTACTGCCGGGGAAGATGTGACGGTCTATATCGGGCTGGATCATCGTGTGGAGAATGTGCCGGCGTGGCTGGCGGATTATACCCGGACAGCGCTGACGGCAGAGAGCTCCAATGATGTTGTGTATGATTACTACAGCAAGAGCTTTGCGGCAGGGGAGACCGTGCTGCTCGGTTCCAACGGTCAGAGTGCATACTGCGTGAATTATGTGGTCAATGTGCTGCCCGCCGGGACGGAGCCGCCGACGGAACCGGAAACCGCTGCTCCGACAGAACCGGAAACGGAACCGGAGACGGAACCGGAGACTGCTGCACCGACGGAGCCGGAGACCGCTGCACCGACGGAGCCTGTGACGGAGGAGCCTTCGTCCGATGAACCCTACACGGAGATCTGCGGAGATGTCAACTGTGACGGAAAGGTCAATATCCTCGATGTGATCGCTCTGAACAAGAGCCTGATGAGCGGCGATAAGATCCCGGCACAGGGACGGATCAATGCAGATGCCAATGCAACTGGCGGAAATCCGGATGAAACCGATGCTCTCACGATCCTGAAATATGTCGTGGAGATCATTCCGGAGCTGCCCTATCTCGGATAATGGAAAAGGCTGCGCATTTCAAAATTGAAATGCGCAGCCTTTTTATACGTTATTTCGGGATTTTCAGGCCTTTGAGTTCCTTCAGGAGCCGGTCAAGCTCCTGCAGCTCGGCGGGGGTGGGAGAATAGGTGCCGTAGCGGATGCGGTAATATAGTTCGGTCATATGGGATGCGGCGGCGGGATCGGGGATGCCGCCGGATGCGGTGAGGATCCTGGCGGGGACGGCGCTTGCCGGAAACTCTGCGCCGTGTGCTCTGATCTCAAGCAGCCAGATTGCATAGCCGGCACGGTATTTTTCGCGGGGGTCTGCGGCTTTTCGGTAGCGTCTGCGGGCTTCCTTCATGGGATCCCGGGAACGGCGGCGGAGCGATATGCGGGTGGATATCAGCTCGACACTGTCGGTATATTCCGGATGCACTTCCGGCACAGGCTCCGGCGCTTTCAGAGAAGCAAGCTGCCGCAGCGTATGCAGGGCACCGCTGACGATCTGTTTGATAAAATCCAGGAATTCCCGCCGGAAACGCCAGAGAAGTGCGATCAGTACAAGCAGGATGATGCCTTCGATCAGGTAACCGAGCCAGACAGGCCCGCCCTGGATGGTATCAGCGGCCTGCTCCTGGTCATCGTCGATGCGGTAGATCTCGCCCTGCATCATCAAAGTCGTGACCCACTGGGCAAGCCGTTTCAGATAGCGGAGGAATGCTGCAAGTGTCCGGCCGAGCCATTGCATGAGTGCATGGCTGCCGAAGAACAGTGTGCCGGAGATCGTCAGAAAACCGCCGAGGAGCAGTGCGTTATAGCCATAGAATCTGGCGGGGACATCCCGTCCCTCTGCAGTCTTGCGAAGGGCGTAAACGCTGCGCATGGCGGTGAAGATCCCGGCTGTGCTGATGAACACGAGAAACACGTACCACGGGATGGGCGGTGCGCCCATCAGAGCGCAGAGCAGTATGCCCACGAACCATGCGGCGCACATCAGAATAAAGGCGTAGGCGGACTGCAGGAGATCGGGCGGGAAGCGGTACATTTCCCAGGAAATGAGATAGATGCCGCCGGCGATCACGCCGCAGGTGATGCTGCCGGCAAGGGTGAGGAGGCGATGCGTGAAAAACCACACTGCTGCACCGATCAGGAGCGCAGCCAGCCTTGCGAGGATGCCGGCGATGAGCAGCGAACGGCGCTCAAGCGGGAAATCCAGTCTGCGGTGGAGCCAGGCGATGCTGCCGAGCAGAAGGCTGCCGCCGGTGAGGGCGAACGGCGCCCACTGCGGCCAGCTCACCCATGCCGAAAACCAGTACCAGAGCGGATAGGCAGCAA
>CAMNDR010000282.1 GCA_946535685.1 uncultured Clostridia bacterium
TCGGGGCGGCAGCCCCGATCAGGGTGCAGAGGGGCGAAGCCCCCGCAATATAGCCCTCCCCCAACGGGGGAGGTGCCGCCGAATGGCGGCGGAGGGGGCGGCCAGCACCAGAAAAAGGACTTTATCGACAAGCTGTGCCGCACAGAGCCTGAGCTCCGTGCGGCGGGATGTCATGCGGAAAAGACGATGCGTTTGAGCAGGCCAAGATCGAAAATATCAAGAATGCCGTCGCTGTTGAGGTCATACGGCGTGTTCCGGATCAGATACGTCGGGTAATAGTCCGGCGAAGCGTAGATCTCCGGTGTCAGGCCGTGCAGATACTTCTGCATCTGGATGATATCGAGCAGATCGACGGTGCTGTCGAGATAGACATTGCCCATCTTCACATCATGCAGCCCGTCTGGCTCTGTAAGCGGCAGCGTTTCCGTGAGCAGCTCGGTTTCCGGTTCGGTCGGGGGATCGGTGGACGGCTGTGTCGGTGCAGGCGTGCCGCTGATGTATTCCACGAGCTTTCCGTACCAGTACTGTCCCATCTTTTCATAGCCCTGCGGGCTCGGATGTACGCCGTCGAGCAGGTCTTCCTTCGTCAGAACGGAATTGATGTCCGCTAAGGCGATCGGCTGGCCGTCTGCCTGTTTTTTCGCCGCAAGCGCTCTGACCAGGGCGTTGTAATCATCCACCGCCTGATCCATCTCCTCCGCTGTATAGGCATCGGTATAGGTCGTCACATCGGCATCCATATAGGGGATCGTGGACAGATAGAGCAGGCCGTCCTCCGGGAGCGCTTCGAGCACCACATCCACCAGAAGCTCCAGGCGCTCGCCCATTTTGTCACGCTCATAATTCGAGAGGATATCGTTTGTGCCGATCTGCAGGAGCACCACATCGGCGGGATATTCCTGCATCAGCCACTCCGAGAAATTGTAGATGCCGCTGCGCTGGTTCGGGATATCGGCGATCGCATAGCCGGAATAGCCGGCGTGGTTCGGGTCGATGCCGTCGCCGCCCCACTGCGGGCCGACCATGTCGATGCCGTCGGCATAGCCGTTTTCTTCAAGCAGATGCCAGAGCGTGAGCCGGTAGCCGCCGACCGGCTGACCGGTGAACCCGTCCGTGATCGAATCGCCAAGCGGCATGACACGGAGCTTCTGCGTCTCCTCTGCCTGTGCGGGGACGGCACAGATGCCAAGCCCCATGACGGCTGCCGTCAGCGCGGCAGTGATCCTCTTTTTCATAAGCTAAACCTCCATGCGGTAGTCAGTGTACATGCGGATCGTATTACAGCTATTATAGCAGAATGCAGGTGCAAAGTCAACGGCTTTTTTGTTCCGGAAAGTGGCAAATCAGGGTGTGCGCAGTGTGATTTTCTGTTGACATCTGCACAAAAATCTGCTACAATAGAAAAAAAGCCCCCGAAAGGAGCATTGCTATGAAAAATACATTCGGAAGCAGCATTTCCGTGACCATCTTCGGCGAAAGCCACGGCGAAGAGATCGGCGTGGTGATCGACGGACTCTCACCCGGCATTCCCGTGGACAGGGACTTTATCCATGCGCAGCTTGCCCTGCGGCGGCCGGCCGGGAAGATCTCCACGGCACGGCAGGAGCAGGATGCGTACCGCATTGTCAGCGGCGTATTTGAAGGAAGAACGACCGGCACACCGTTATGCATCTGCATCCCCAACACCCAGACCCGCAGCAAGGATTATGCGGCGACCCGTGCGCTGGCAAGGCCGGGACATGCCGATTACACAGCGCATGTCAAGTACCGGGGCTTTGAGGATTACCGGGGCGGCGGGCATTTCAGCGGCCGCATCACAGCGGGGCTCGTGGCAGGCGGCGCCATTGCACTGACGGCGCTGCGGGAAAAGGGCATCGTCATCGGCACGCATATTGCACGCTGCGGCGGTGTGAACGACCGGGCGTTCGGCGATCTGGCGGCGGATATTGCTGCGCTGCAAACGATGCCGTTTGCTGTGCTCGATGAGAGTGCCGGCATTTCGATGCGCTCCTGCATTGAACAGGCTGCTGCAGAGGGCGACAGTATCGGCGGTGTGCTGGAGACGGCTGTGCTCGGCATGCCTGCGGGCGTGGGTGAGCCGTGGTTTGATACGCTCGAAAGTCTGCTGGCGCATGCGCTGTTCAGCATTCCCGGCATCAAGGGCGTGCAGTTCGGTGCAGGCTTTGGCGGTGCGGATCTGCGGGGCAGTGCCTACAATGATCCGTTCCGGGTGCAGGACGGGCACATCGTGACGACGACCAACCGCAACGGCGGCATCAACGGCGGCATTTCCAACGGCATGCCGATCTTGCTGCGCTGTGCGGTGAAGCCGACACCGTCGATCTATCAGGCGCAGAAGACCGTGGACATCCTGAAACAGGAGAATGCGGATCTGCAGATCGCAGGACGGCATGATCCGGCGATCATTCACCGTGCGCGTGTTGTGGTGGACAGCGTGACGGCGCTGACGCTCTGCGATGCGCTGGCGGGGCATTTCGGAACGGATTATTTTACACCGGAACAGTAACGGGAAAGCGGATGGAACCTGTGGTTCCATCCGCTCCAGTCTGTCAAAAAACATTCATGAAAGCGTGGAGCGAACTCAAAAGTTTTTGGTC
>CAMNDR010000283.1 GCA_946535685.1 uncultured Clostridia bacterium
GCCGACAAAGAAGCTTCTGCTGTAGCTGCCGGAGAAACGTTCACGGCGGATATACCTGCCATTGGTGTCCTTTTCCTCATGATCCTGGGCGGTTTCAGCACTGACTGTCAGATAGCCGTCGTGCAGCTCTGCCCTGACCTGATCCTTCGGAATGCCCGGAAGGTCGATCACCAGCTCGTAGCCGGTTTCGGTCTCCTTCACATCCGTTTTCATGGCCTGTGCAGCCGGATGCGCCATACCGAACGGTGCATCAAAAAAGTCGTCAAAATCGTTTCTTCTGAATACCTCGGGTACAAACATACGTCAAAACTCCTTCCGATAATTTTGTGCAGCACTGAACAGACGCTGCTGCAGTGCTTGACGGACACGGGCGCAGCTCTGAGGGCCTCCGGAGCACCCTCTCTGCTGTTATTCCCTTGTTCTGTTTTTATTATACGCCGAAAAATTAGCACTGTCAAGTGGAGAGTGCTAATTTTCGGTTTCATTTCACAATCTTTCACCCTGCGGTCACATGCTTCGTCAAATTGCTTTGTTTTTTGATGAATTTTATCATATTCTATTGCATTTTATCGGATAGTATGCTATAATAAAGAAAGCTGATTCTGCTGAAAGGAGGGCGCTTCATGCTGGAAGGCTATAAGATCGCTGCGGTCTGTGTGTCACGGATCTATGAAGAGGTCATCAATGAATTCATTGAGGCGCTCTGCACTGCACTGACACCGCACAACTGGCGTGTCATTGTCTATCAGACAGGATCCGACCTGTATCATAAAACGAGATTCAGCATCGGGGAGATGGCTGTTTTTGACCTGATGGATCCGTCCTATGTGGATGCGGTGATCCTGTTCGGTGACAAGCTGCTTGATCCCGACTGTGTTGACCGGATCTGCGAACGGATGCAGCCGCACGGCATCCCTGTGCTGATGCTCAACGTTGTCCGCAGCGGATGCAGCAGCATTGTGTTTGATTATGAGGAGGGCTTCTCCGAGGTCATCCGCCATCTGATGCATGTTCACCATATCACGGATTTCCACATGATCGCCGGTCTGCGGGACAATTCCTTTTCCGATGCCCGGATCGAAGTGATGCGGCAGGTGCTTGCGGAGCTTGACATTCCGTTCGGACCGGAGCGCATCAGCTACGGCGATTTCTGGTCATCTCCAGCCCGGGCGGCGGTCAAAAAGCTGGTCGAGGAGCATCGTGTGCCGCAGGCGATCGTCTGTGCCAACGACACAATGGCCATTGCTGCCTGCGCAGAGCTTGCCGTGAACGGCTACAGGGTGCCGCAGGATGTCATTGTCACGGGTTTTGATGGGCTGAAGGCGATCTATTATTCCTTCCCGAAGATCACCTCGGCCAAATGCGATTTCAATGAGCTCGGCCGCACGGCCGCTGATCTGCTGCTGCGGCAGGATGCAGGTGAGCCGATCCCTGAGGAGACCCGGCTCATACCGCAGCTCATCCTGCAGGAGTCCTGCGGCTGTGCGCCGAAGCAGGACATCGACGTGATCGACTTCATCAACAATGCCAGTGATGCGTTCAACCGCTTCCGCAATGAAGACGACAAGCTGGCGGAGATCTCTGCTGCGATCCTGTCAGCGCCGGATCTGCATGCGCTGACGGACTGCATGCGGCAAGGCGTTTTTTATTGTATGACCGTGATGCTCAAGCGGGAATACATCGACCCGTCGCTTGATCCGCTGAAGATGCATTCTGCAACGACCTTCGGCGAAGAGCTGTACACGGCCTATGATTCCGATTACGAGGTCTATGAGCGGCAGTTCCATCCCCGCACCGGGCTCGTTCCCCGGCTTGACGTGCTGCTCCGGAAGGGCACGCCGCTGATCTTTTCGGCGCTGCACCATGTGGACATTCCGCTCGGCTATATCTGTTTTCATTACCAGAGCTATGAAAACAGCAATTTCCTGAAAATCAACCAGATCACGATTTCTCTGAATGCTGCGCTTGCAGGACTGCGCAGCCGCCTCTACCAGGAGCATCTGCAGGAGGTGGTTGAGGAGATGTACCAGTACGATTCCCTGACGGGATTGTTCAACCGGAGCGCATTCCTGCAGAACACCCGCAGCCTGACGGCTTTGCCGCATGACACGCTGACGCTGGTGCTGTGCGACATGGACGGGCTGAAATACATCAATGACCATTTCAGCCATCAGGAGGGCGACAATGCCATCTCGATCGCAGCGGCAGCACTGCATGAAGCCTGTCCGCAGGGATTCTGCTGCCGGTACGGCGGAGATGAATTCATCTCACTGCTGCCGGGGAAGCAGGATGAGACAGCCATCCGGGACGCGATCCGGCATTTTCTGGAAAAATATAACGTCAGCTCCCGGAAACCGTACAAGGTCTCGGTGAGCATCGGTATTGTTTCCTCGGACTGTGAGTCGTTTGAGAGGATGTTTGAACGTGCAGATGCTGCGATGTATCTGGAAAAGCAGGAGAAACCGCATCGCAGAGGGTAAAAACAGGCAGCACTGTGTTTGCAGTGCTGCCTCAGCTTGTCGATAAAGTCCTTTTTCTGGTGCTGACGCACCGGGGAGCGCCCCCTCCGCCGCCGTTCGGCGGCACCTCCCCCTTCGGGGGA
>CAMNDR010000284.1 GCA_946535685.1 uncultured Clostridia bacterium
GTGGGGCGCTCCCCGGTGCGTCAGCACCAGAAAACAGACTTTATCGACAAGCTGAATCCCCCTGCGCATGACAGGGGGATTTTCTCACTTCAGCATCAGCACTGCGAGGATGAACTGGTTTTCCTCCTCCGTCACCTTGACGGCGAGGTCATCCTCATAGGTCACTTTCAGGATGTACGACACGGTATTGCCGGTGTTGGCGTCCTTGTAATAATACTTGTACGCCTCCTCCTTGCTGCCGTTTGTATAGGAGATCCGCAGCGGCTGGAAGCCGACATAGGTCTGCACTGCTGCAGGATCCATCCCGGTGGTGATCCCGGAAGCATCCACATGCGCTTTGGTATTGACGCCGCTGCCGTATTTCTGGAGCTGTGCATAATTATAGTACTGCACATCGGTCACGGTGCCATTTTTCTCACCCACATAAATGACCCACTGCGGGATCTTCACACCGCTCACGGTCACGCTCCGCTTGCTCTCATAGAGATACTTGTACTGCTCCGCCGCCTGGTTGATGCAGGCATATTCAGATGCATTCTGCAGTGTGATATGTGCATATTTCTGCGCCGTTTCGGGGCTGACGCCGATCTGCTCCGAAAGTGCCGCCGCAAAGCGTGCGCCGTCATTGCGCCACTGCATCAGCTTCAGGACACCGAAGATCGCAAGCCCGATCACCGCAGCGATGAGTACCACCAGCCCGATCGCCTTGATCGAAATATGCCGTTTGGGCTGCTTTTCCTTCTGCTCCGGTGCGGATGCAGTTTTTTCCTTGGTCAGATCGACCTTCCCGTTGGTTGCTTCCATGCTGAAAACCTCCCTTATGTTTTGTATTTTGCCTTGCTGATGGGAATCTCTAAAAACGATGCTTTTTGAGGCGAAGCCCCGCACATAGCCATTTTGCTTTCCGCAGAAAAGCAAAATGGGAGATTGATAGAGCTCCCCTTATGACAATTGGATCAGTCCGCCCGCCAGCATTTCCTGTGCCGCCAGGAGCACCGAGATCCTGCCGCTGTTGTAGCTGATGCCGCCCTGCATCCATGCAGCGAACGGCTCACGCAGAGGTCCGTCTGCCGAAAGCTCGATGGATGCGCCGTTGGTGAAGGCGCCAGCCGCCATGATGACCTGATCGGTATAGCCCGGCATATCCCAAGGCTCCGGTGTGACATAAGCATCGACCGGCGAGCCCTTCTGGATGCCCCGGCAGAAAGCGCAGAGGTTTTCCGCCGTCCGCAGCTCGACCGCCGTTACGATATCCCCCCGCACAGCCTCCGCAGAGGGTGAGCAGCGGAATCCGAGCATTGTGAAGACCTGCGAGGCGAACACCGCCGTTTTCATCGCATTTTCGACAATATCCGGCGCCATGAAAAGCCCCTGGAACAGCTCCCGGTTCATGCCGAGCGTGCAGCCGACCTCCTTGCCGAGCCCGACACAGGTCAGCCGGTAGGCGCATTTCTCCACGAGATCCGCACGTCCTGCGATATAACCGCCTGTGCGTGCAATGCCGCCGCCGGCATTCTTGATCATCGACCCGATGATGATGTCTGCGCCGACCGCAATCGGCTCTCTTGTCTCCACAAATTCGCCGTAGCAGTTGTCCACCATGATGATCGCGTCCGGATTGCCCCGGCGAACTGCCCTGACGATCTCGGCGATCGTGTCGATCGTGAACGCCTCCCGGAGCGAATATCCTCTCGATCGCTGGATATAGGCGATTTTTGCCCCGCCGATGCGCTTTTCGATGGCACCGTAATCCGGCATCCCGTTGTGCATCAGGTCGATCTGGCTGTAGATCACGCCGAAGTCCTTCAGCGATCCGTCACCCGGATTTCCTGCCAGTCCCAGCACCGGTTCCAGCGTATCATAGGGCTTCCCGGTCACTGCCACGAGCCGGTCACCCGGCCGCAGCACGCCAAACAGCGCCACCGTCAGCGCATGTGTTCCGGATACGAAATTGTGCCGCACGAGCGCATCCTCCGCACCGAGCACCTGCGCCCAGACCTTGTCGAGCACGTCCCGTCCGAGGTCACCGTAGCCATAGCCCGTGCTTGCGCCGAAGCAAGCCTCGCTGACACGGTTGTCCGCAAACGCCCGCAGCACCTTGGCGGCGTTGTGGCGTGCGGTTTCTTCGATCCGTGCAAAGGTCGGCGCACAGGCCTTTTCCGCCTCCTCGCCGAGCTTTTCGAGGCGTGGATCAATTGCAAAAAAATCAAGCATTCCCATTGTCCAAAAGTCCCTTCGTGATCTGATCCTTTTCATCTGCCGTCCGTTCGAGGACGAATTCTGTCTCTATCACGGTGAAGCCGATCTCCCGGTAGAAGCTCTCCCGGATGTCGAGCGCATACAGCACTGCCTGCTTGCCGAACTGCGCAAGCCACAGCGCCAGCCAGCGCAGAAAGCTCCGTGCATGGCCAAGCCCCCGTGCTTCCGGCAGCGTTGCCACTTCTCCGACAAGCACATGATTGTCGATGTCGAACATGATCGTTGCCGTCGTGCTGCCCTTATATGTCAGCACATGGCTCACGCCGTGGCGGCAGCGGTGCGAGGGATCTGTGTACCAGAGTGCATAGTCCTGCAAATTCGGGAAACCCGCCTGCACGATGCG
>CAMNDR010000285.1 GCA_946535685.1 uncultured Clostridia bacterium
TCCTCAATCTGCGTGAAGAACAGCTCAATTCTGTGCAGATTGAGGATTCGGCCACGGAATGGCCGAATCCTCAATCTGCACAGAATTGAGCTGTTCTTCACGCAGGCGCTCAATAATGTGCGTTTCTTTGTTGACTGCAATTTTGGATTCGGTCAGCACGACCTTGGCATTCGCGCCGTAATTGCCGCGGCTGATGTCTACATGCAGCCAGGTATAGAGATAATAATCGCCCTCTTTTTCATCTTCACGCTCCGTGACATCGCGGTAGATCACCACGCCGTTTTCACGGTCTACGAGCAGATCGAGCTGCTGCTGCACATACTCCTTGTTCAGTGTACCAAGCAGTACCTGCACACGGTTATAGCCATTTGCCACGTCAAGCATGTTCTTCATATACATCCGGCGGAAAGCACGGGGCATCTGCAGTGTCACGATCTCGTTGTTTCGCTCCTGCTTCTGCACCTCGTTATAGCGGATGCTGTACTCCACATAGGAATCATTCTCGCCGCAGAAAATATACTGCGCATCGCTGACAGAGCGCCCTGTCTTTTCCTCGTCGTCGCCTTCACCGGCTTCGTCGTCCCCCTCTGCCACCTTGGAATTGTCGCCGACCAGTGCATGGGAACGCTCTCTTGCGATAGCTTCGATCTGCTGCGAGTTCAGCGGCTTTGAGACATCGGTATCCTCAAGCGTTGCATCAGACTGATAGATCTCGATCGCATACTGCTCGTTATACACATACCCGTTGTCATCTTCGAGCTCGGCCAGCTCCTGGTCAAAGAAATCAAATGGTTCAAGCTCCACGAAATCAGACGTATAATATTCGTGCGATGCGATATAGTAGAGATCATCCTCACTGAGGCCCTCTGCCTGCTCTTGTGTATCAAAATGCATTTCCTTGATGGCTCTCGGCGGGTCTGTCGGGGGTGGTTCCGTCGTTTCGGGTTCTGTCGGTGGTGCGGTCGGTGCTTCTGTAACGGGCTGTGTCTCGACCGGTTCTTTCTCTGTACCGGCGCATCCTGCGCAAAGGATCATCATGCAGGCAAGCAGCAGCAGCATTTTTTTCATCTATGGGCCTCCTTGCGTATCATAAATCACATCATTATCTTATTATTTCTGAATTGGAAAAGCACTGGATAAATGGATAATACAGTGCTCCGGGAATAAGGAAAGGGCAATTTGCGGGGATGTGCCACACCCACTGTACCGATTTACGAATAGATCAGTACTCCCCTCAGATCTGAATAATCAGCTTTGCCCTCCGGAAATCCGGAGGGTAAAACTGCTATGTGCGAACTCATGTGTCGTGCTTGACGCGGTCCTCAACTTCGCTGCGCTTTGCATCATTGAAGCGATCCATCGTTCCGACCAGATAGCCGGTAATGCGGCGGATGCGCTCGAAGCCGACCTTGTTGTGTTCACGCTCAGGTCTGCCGCACATCGGGCAGCAGTCACCGATGATACCGGTATAGCCGCAGACCGGATCACGGTCTACCGGGTGGTTGATCGAGCCGTAGCCAATGCCGGATTCCTTCATGCAGCGGATGACCTTCTCGAATGCAGAGAGATTCTGCAGCGGATCACCGTCGAGTTCAACATAGCTGATATGACCTGCATTGGTCAGCTCGTGATACGGTGCTTCGATGCGGATCTTGTCAAAGGCGCTGATCGGGTAGTAGACCGGCACATGGAAAGAATTGGTATAATACGAACGATCGGTCACTCCCGGAATGATACCGTACTTCTTGGCATCCATCCGGACAAAGCGGCCTGACAGTCCCTCTGCCGGTGTAGCAAGCAAAGAGAAATTGAGCTTGCGCTTTTCTGCCTCAGCATCAAGACGGCGGCGCATCCTCGTGATGATCGCAAGGCCGAGCTCACGGGCTCTGTCACTTTCACCGTGATGCTCGCCGATCAGGCATTTGAGCGTTTCCGCAAGACCGATGAAGCCGACAGACAGTGTGCCATGCTTGAGCACCTCGCCGACGCTGTCATCCGGGCTCAGATGCTCAGAATCCATCCAGATGCCCTGTCCCATGAGGAAGGGGAAGTTGCGCACCTTCTTGGAGCACTGGATGCGGAAGCGGTCAAGGAGCTGGTCGATCGCCAGATCCATCATGGCATCGAGCTTCTCGTAAAAGGTGTCGATGTTGTGATCGGATTCGATCGCCAGACGGGGCAGATTGATCGAAGTGAAGCTCAGGTTGCCGCGGCCGGTCACGATCTCTCTGCTCGGGTCGTGTACATTGCCGATGACTCTCGTCCGGCAGCCCATGTATGCGATCTCCGTGCGGTAATCGCCGGGCTTGTAATACTTCAGGTTATACGGTGCGTCAATGAACGAGAAGTTCGGAAACAGGCGCTTTGCAGAGACTCTGCAGGCCAGCTTGAACAGATCGTAGTTGGGATCCTCAGGATTGTAGTTGATGCCTTCCTTGATCTTAAAGATATGGATCGGGAAGATCGGTGTTTCGCCGTTGCCGAGACCCGCTTCGTTGGCGAGCAGAATGTTTTCAATGACCATGCGGCCCTCCGGAGAGGTATCCGTACCATAGTTGATCGAGGAGAACGGCGTCTGGGCGCCTGCACGGCTGT
>CAMNDR010000286.1 GCA_946535685.1 uncultured Clostridia bacterium
CAGTCGGCTTGCGCCGACTCAGGAGGGGCTCCTCGCCCCTCCTAAACCACCCTCGGCAGGAGGCTGAGCCTCCTGCACCTGCATCATTTGTGCTTTATACCTGCTCCAGTAAATGCCCCATCTTCTCCCGTTTTGTCCGCAGATAGAGCAGATCATCCTTCTGCGGGGCGATCTCAATGGGCTCCCGTGAGAGGATCTCGATGCCGTATTCCGAAAGATCGCTGATCTTGTCGGGATTGTTGGTCATGATCCGCAGGCGGGTCGCTCCGAGATCCTTGAGGATCTGTGCGCCCTCGCTGTAATCCCGCAGATCGGCAGGGAATCCGAGCTCGACATTTGCCTCGACCGTGTCCCGTCCGTGCTCCTGCAGATCATAGGCACGCAGCTTGTTGATGAGTCCGATGCCGCGCCCCTCCTGCCGCAGATAGACGAGAATGCCACGCTGTTCCGCCGCAATGCGCCGCATTGCCTCATCGAGCTGCTGTCCGCAGTCGCAGCGGGCAGAGCCGAACACATCGCCCGTCAGGCACTCCGAATGTACCCGGCAGAGCACCGGCTCACCGTCTGCCACATCGCCCATGACGAGCGCCACATGCTCCCGCCCGGTGATCTCGTTGCGGTAGCCGTAGATCTGGAACTCGCCGTATTTTGTCGGAAGATGGGCACTTGTGACACGCTCCATGAAGGTGTCGCGCATCCGGCGATAGCGCTGCAGCTCCCGGATGGTCGTGATGCAGAGCCCATGCTCCTCGGCAAACGCCTTCAGAGCCGTCGTGCGCATCATCGTGCCGTCGTCCGCCATGATCTCGCAGCACAGCCCGCAGGGCGCCAGCCCCGCCAGCCGCAGCAGATCGACCGTCGCCTCCGTATGTCCTGCACGCTCCAGCACACCGCCGGGCTTTGCCTCCAGCGGGAACATATGTCCGGGCCGGCGGAAGTCCTTCGGCTCTGCACTTTCCACGCATTTGCGTGCAGTATAGCCGCGCTCCTCCGCAGAAATGCCCGTTGTCGTGTCCACATGGTCGATTGACTCCGTGAACGCCGTGCAGTGATTGTCCGTATTATTGGCCACCATCTGGTGCAGTCCGAGCTTGCGGATATAGTCGCTGCTCATGGGCATGCAGATCAATCCACGGCCATATGTCGCCATAAAATTGACATTTTCCGTTGTTGCATGCTCTGCCGCACAGATCAGATCGCCCTCGTTCTCACGGTCAGGATCGTCGATCACAAGGATCAGCTTTCCCGCACGCAGGGCATCGAGCGCCTCGGGTATGGTATGAAATTGCATAAAAAACACCTTTCTACATTCAGGGTTGGGGGTGATAAAAGTCCTCCAGCCGGATATTGAGCTCCGTGAGCGCATCGACCAGCTCGCCGTCTTCCTCCGTCCCGGCAAGCCGCTGCCCCAGCTCTGTATAGTCCTCATGTTCAAGCAGCAGCAGACAGTCATCCGCCAGAGATGCCAGCGCCCGGAGATCGTGCAGCGGCTTTTTGAACCACAGAAAACCGCTCGTCCGGGCAAGCGCATCGCCCAGTGCCTTTTCCGCAAGGCGGTACTCATCCGTCAGGCCGTACCGTGCCGCATCCGGCTCATAGACGGCATCATTGGCGATGGCATCGAGCAGACACCCGCAGATCCAGACCGCAATGCAGTCACGCTCCGGGATGCGCTCTGTCCGTGTGCCGTCCTCGATCGCCTCCACAGCATCCGAAAATGCCTGCAATGTTGTCTCTGTCAGCGAAGCCGCATCCTCTGCACGGCTCAGCGCGCGCAGGAATGCGCCTGCATCGCCGGACGCAAACGGCGTAACCATACAGCCTCCTACAGAAAACCGTGCTGTGCAAGAAATTCCTGCGAGATGCCGCCGCTGTTCTGTCCGGCTCCGCAGAGCTTCTCCACATATTTCGCCACGATATCGCACTCTAAATTGACCGCATCACCGGGCTTTTTGGTGAGCAGCGTGGTCTCGCTGCCGGTGTGCGGGATCACAGAAACGGCAAAATCCTGCTTTGACACGGCCGCCACCGTCAGGCTGATGCCGTCGATGGCGATGCTGCCCTTTTCCACGATATAGCGCAAGATCTTCTCCCCTGCCGTGATCGTGACCCAGACCGCATTGCCCTCCTTCCGGAGCGACCGGATCTGCCCGGTGCCGTCAATATGCCCCGATACGATGTGCCCGCCGAAGCGCCCGCCGGCCGCCATCGCACGCTCCAGATTCACCGGAGCGCCGGGCGCAAGTCCGCCGAGATTCGTCCGCCGCATCGTTTCCGGCATGACATCGGCAGAAAAATGCCCCGCATCGAAGCTGCAGACCGTCAGGCAGGTGCCGTTGACGGCGATGCTGTCCCCGATGCGGACATCTGTGAGCACTTTGCTTGCCGCCACCGTCACGGTGCAGGTCTCCCCGCCCGTGCGGATGTGCGAAATATGGCCGATTTCCTCGATAATTCCTGTAAACATAGCGTCAGATCAATCCTTCCGGCCGCCCGTCATGGATCACATCAAATTCCAGCAGCACATCCTCGCCGAACCGCTGGAAGGTCGGCGGTGTGAGCCGGTATGCTTCATCCACCTCATAGACGC
>CAMNDR010000287.1 GCA_946535685.1 uncultured Clostridia bacterium
ATGAATCGAGACGTATTGATAACCAGCTTCGCGGTCGTTCCGGCCGTCAGGGCGACCCGGGCGAAAGCCGCTTCTTCCTCTCTGTCGAGGACGATCTGATGCGTATTTTCGCCGGTGACCGCATGGAGAATGTCATGCGTTCCCTGAATGTCGAGGAGACCCAGCCGATCGAGAGCAAGTGGCTGACCAAGATCATTGCTTCCTCCCAGAAGAAGGTCGAAGGCCGCAACTTCTCCATCCGTAAGAATACTGTCAACTATGATGACGTTATGAATGCCCAGCGTGAGATCATCTACAACCAGCGCCGTCAGGTGCTCAACGGTGAGGATCTGCATGATTCCATCCTGGAAATGTTCGATGAGCTGATCCCTGCCATCACATCGCAGTATGTGGGCGAGGAGGATGTTCAGGACAACTGGAATCTGATCGGCCTGCGTGATTACTTCATGGGCTGGATCCTGGATGACGGTGATCTGGTATTCAGTGACGAGGAGCTTGCACAGCAGACCAAGACCAGCATCACACAGTTCATTGCAGAAAAGGCAAAGGCCAAGTATGCAGCGAAGGAAGAAATGTGCGGCCATGACTTCATCCGTGAGCTTGAGCGCGTCGTGCTGCTCAAGGTGGTTGATACCAAGTGGATGGCACACATCGACGATATGCAGGAGCTCAAGAAGGGCATTGGCCTGCGCAGCTACGGCCAGAAGAATCCGGTCGTTGAGTATCGTTATGAGGGCTTTGAGATGTTTGATGCAATGGTTGAGAGCATCCGTGAGGATACCGTGCGTATGCTGCTGACCATTCCGGTTCAGCTCAACCAGGCACCCCAGCGTGAGCAGGTGGCAAAGCCGGATGCACCGAATGCCGGTTCTCCCGAGGCTCGTCAGGCTGAAAAGAAGGTCGGCCCGAACGATCCGTGTCCGTGCGGCAGCGGCAGGAAGTACAAGAAGTGCTGCGGCCTGAATAAGAACTGATCACAACAAGCCCTCTTCCGCCGGGAGAGGGCTTGCCTGTAAGGGGCATACTATGGATTATATGAATTTTGCGGCGTATTACGATACGCTGATGCAGGATGTACAGTATGACAAGCGTGCGGCGCGGGTGCATTTCCTGGTGCGGCAGCATTTGCAGACGGACACAGACGGTACACTTCTGACAGACCTTGCCTGCGGGAGCGGCAGCTTCAGTGAAGCGATGGCGCGGCTTGGGTATGATGTGATCGGCGTGGACAATTCTCCGGCCATGCTCTCGTGTGCAATGGATAAGAAGATGGAGAGCGGCCTGCCGATCCAGTATCTGTGCCAGGACATGCGCGAGCTGGATATGTTCGGGACGATCGACGTGACGACCTGCATGCTTGACAGTCTCAATCATCTGCCGTCGCTCGAAGATGTGCAGACAGTGTTTGACCGGGTATCGCTTTTTGCACAGCCGGGGGGACTATTCATTTTTGATATGAATACCCTCTACAAGCACCGTGAGATCCTGGGGAACAATGCCTTCTTCTATGATCTGGAGGATCTGTTCTGCGCATGGGACAACCGGCTGCAGGAGGATCAGGCAACGGTGGACATGCAGCTTACCTTCTTTGAAAGGCAGGAAACCGGATGGGAGCGAAGCGATGAATGCATCACCGAACGCGCCTACCCGGAGGAAGTGATCCGCCGTGCGCTGGAGCAGGCCGGGCTGCATGTGCTGGCTGTCTGGGATGCGGACGCGGGGCTGGACGATCCGGAAACGCTGCATCCGGTCAGTGAAACGACGCAGCGCATCCTGTATGTGGCCGGGAAGCCGGTCGGAGAGGAGAAAACATGAGTATCTTGAAGCGTGCAATTTCCGCAGACGGCTGTGTGGTAGCCTCTGCGATTGACTCCACGGATATGGTGTCCATGATCGAACAGTACCACAAGCCCTCGGCGGTTGTGACGGCCGGGCTCGGACGCCTTGCCACGGCTGCCTCACTGATGGGCTACAGCCAGAAGAATGAAGGCGATCAGCTCACCCTCCGCGTGGACGGTGAGGGACAGATCGGCAGCATGATCGCAGTCGCAGACAGTTGGGGCAATGTGAAATGCTGTGCAGACAATTACATTGTCGAGCTCCCGCTGAATGCTGCCGGAAAGCTCGATGTCGGCGGTGCAGTCGGCCCCGGCACGCTGTCCGTCATCAAGGATCTGGGACTGAAGGAACCGTATGCCGGCACGATCCCGCTGGTTTCCGGCGAAATTGCGGAGGATATTGCCAATTATTACGTTGCCAGTGAACAGATCCCGACAGTGCTGAGCCTTGGGGTACTGGTGGCACCGGATCTGCATGTGCTGCATGCAGGCGGCTTCCTGATCCAGCTTCTGCCGTTTGCGGACGAAGCATGCATCCCGATTCTGGAGCAGAATGTGGCTTCCATGCCGCATGTGACGGAAATGCTGAAATCCGGTATGACCGCCGAGGACATTGTGATGAAGTGTCTGGAGGGGCTTGAGCCGAATCTGCTGGATTCCGGAGAGCCGGTCTATCATTGTGACTGCAGCCGGGAACGTACATCCCGCATTCTGATCAGCATAGGCAATGAAGAATTGCAGCGG
>CAMNDR010000288.1 GCA_946535685.1 uncultured Clostridia bacterium
CTGCTCCTGTCCGACGTGGAGCTGGAGCGTTTCAAAATGAAGCTTCTTCTCTGCCATGATTATTTCCTCCTGTGATTTCTGTAGGGGACTTCTGTCCCGTGTTGATTATGGATAAAGTTTGATTTGGAAGCAACTTTCAGATACGCCAATGAGCAACGGTATCTGCAATTCTAACCTCTTATCTCTGCATCTCTTACACATAAATCCTACGCCTTGCGGCGACATCGTGTGGAGCACCACATTCGGTCAAGCCCCTCCACGATCGAGCGGAGCTGGTGCCATGTATTCTGTTGTTGATAGTTCATGTGTACCGCTCCTTTCGTGGTTTTGCTATGTTCTGATTATAGCACGGCTTTTGTGATTTGTCCAATACTTGGTTTTGATAGGGGATTATCAGTTTTTTTGATAGTGGGGCTTCTTGCTATTTTGAAATAGATATGGTATACTTGAAAAGGTAAATTCCTTACAGAAAAGAGGTATCGCTTATGCGCTATATTCGACATGCGCTGCCCTCCGATGTACCGCAGCTTGCCGTAGTGGAGGAGACTTGTTTTCCGACGGCAGAGGCAGCATCCGCAGAGCAGTTTGCTGCGCGCGTGGCCGCCTATGGCAGTCATTTCTGGCTTTTGTTTGATAAGCATGACCGTCTGCTTTCGTTTGTGGACGGCTTGGTGACAGATAAACCGGATCTATGCGATGAGATGTACGAAAATGCCGCCCTTCACAACGAGGACGGCGCATGGCAGATGATCTTCGGCGTGAACACCGTCCCAGAGGCAAGGCGGCAAGGATGCGCAGAGCGTTTGCTGCGGCAGTGCATCACGGATGCAAGGACGCAGGGGCGGCGGGGGCTTGTCCTGACGTGCAAGGAAGCGCTGCTGCATTATTACGGGAAATTCGGTTTTGTCAGCGAGGGCGTGACGGAAAAGTCCACGCATGGCGGAGTGCAGTGGTACCAGATGCGCCTGACATTCCGGGAGGAGGGAATATCATGAAATTAGCCTTATACGAGATGCAGCCTGTCGGCAATGTGAAGGACAATCTCACCCGGAGCCTTGCCGCCATCCGGGAGGCAGCACAACACGGTGCCGACCTCATTTTGTTCCCGGAGGTGCAGCTCACGCCGTTCTTTCCGCAGTATCCGGGGCAGGATGCCGCGGGCTATGCGGTCACCATCGACAGCGAGACCGTCCGGGAGTTTCAGTCCGTTTGCCGGGAATGCGGCATCATGGCGGTGCCGAATCTGTACCTGTTCGAGCATGGGAAGTATTATGATGCGAGCGTCCTCATCGGTGCGGACGGAAGGATCATCGGGGTGCAGAAGATGGTGCACATCGCGCAGGCACCGCAGTTCTACGAGCAGGATTACTATGCGCCGTCCGACGAGGGGTTCCGGGTGTTCGATACCGCATTCGGAAAAATCGGCATCGTGGTCTGCTTTGACCGGCACTATCCGGAGAGCTTTCGCACACTGGCGCTCATGGGCGCTGACCTGATCCTGATCCCGACCGCCAACACCAAGGCAGAGCCCTCCGAGCTGTTTGAGTGGGAGGTGCGCGTGCAGGCGTTCCAGAACTCCGTGATCGCCGCTATGTGCAACCGGGTCGGGCAGGAGGGGGAGATGGTCTTCTCCGGAGAGTCCATCATCTGTGATGCAAACGGCACCTGCATCGTCAAGGCGGATGATACAGCGCAGCTCCTCTATGCGGACATTGACCTCGCCCAGTCGGCGGAGATCCGCCGGCGCCGTCCCTATACGCAGCTGCGGAGAAAAGAATGGTATCTCTAATAACAGTCAAAGCCCTCGGACACGGCGTCCGGGGGCTTGGTTTATAGGCCTTGCGTATTTCTCACCCTGTTAATGGTGCGCTCAAATTCCCCGCTGTCGAGCCACTCGGCCAAAAAATACTGCTCGAGCATCGGCACTGTGCAGGAGTAGAAGCCGACCGTCTCTTCATACAGGGGCAGGAGCTTTTCCGGCAGCACCATGTAACCGGCACGCAGAGACGGTGCAATGGTTTTGGAAAAGGTGTTGAACGGCGTCACATGGAGGATCTGCGCGTTCGTCCGGTTCAGCTCCTCCGTGCGGATGGCTGTGAGTTAGCTGCTTACACGTAGGCTGTTTATCCGGGATGTGCTCCATCCGTTTTTCAGGCAGTACGGATTATCGCATCGGAGCGCCCCGGAGTGGATTCTGATAAGCGAGGTTGATGATGCCACAGTATCATGGGTAGCTGAATGCCTGTTGATCGCAATCCCGATGAAGGAAGGTGGAAAATGTGAATCAAGACAAACTTTATGTTGGCATTGATGTCAGCAGCAAGAATAACGTCTGCTATCTCATGCATTCTGACGGCAGTAAACATAGTTCGTTTTCTGTGCCGAACAACAGGAATGGTGCAAAGCTTATTGTTGACAGAGTTACCTCTGTGCTTCTTTTGCAGGAAATTCCGCAGGTTGTGATTGGTATGGAAGCGACTTCCGTTTATGGTGACAATCTCATGCGTTTTCTTCGGGAAAGCGGCAGTCTTGGACGATTTGAACGAAGCCTGCATATGCTCAATCC
>CAMNDR010000289.1 GCA_946535685.1 uncultured Clostridia bacterium
TAGCGGTTGCAGTCGATGCAGGGATTCGGCGTGGCGCCGTTTTCATAGCAGTCCGCAAAACGCTGCATGACCTCCCGCCGGAAGCCTTCTGTGAAATTGAACACATAATGCAGCATGCCGAGCTTAGCGCAGACGAGCTTTGCGTCCTGCACATCGCTCAGCGAACAGCAGGTCGATTCGCCGCAGATCCCGAGATCTGTGTTGTGAAAGAGCTGCATCGTGGCACCGGCACAGTCATAGCCTGCCTCCTGCATCAGCACCGCTGCCGCAGAGCTGTCCACGCCGCCGGACATGGCGATCAGAGCACGTTCCATCTCAGCCACCCAGCTCGATCATCTTGTCGATGCAGCGTCTTGCCTGCACGATCGTCTCCTCGTCGAGGAAGATCTCCTCGCCTGCCTGTCCCTGCAGCACACGGCAGACATCCACGAGTGTGGTGGATTTCATATTCGGGCAGATGAGCTGCTTGTCGAGCGGATAGAAGCACTTGTCCGGGCAGTCATACTGGAGCTGCTCCGCAATGCTGATCTCCGTGCCGATGATGAATTCCTTCGCATCGGACTTCTTCGCAAATTCCATGATCCCGGAGGTCGAACCGACATAATCCGCCTGCTCCGTCACGCCCGGTACGCACTCCGGATGCACGAGCACCAGCGCCTGCGGATGGAGCGGCTTTGCCTCCTCCACTGCCTTCGGTCTCACGGCTGCATGGACGGGACATCCGCCCTGCAGGAGCTTGACGGTCTTGTCCGGCACCTGCTTTGCAACATATGCGCCGAGGTTGCAGTCCGGGATGAACAGGATCTTGTCACTGTCGAGTGCCTTTGCGATCTTCACTGCCGAGGACGATGTCACGCAGACATCGGCGATCGTCTTGAGCTCTGCTGTGGTATTGACATACGCCATGACCGTGTAGCCGGGAAGCGTCTCCTTTACCTGCCCGATCATCTCCTTGTCCATCTGCTCTGCCATCGGGCAGCCGGCGATGGGATTGGACAGAAAGACATGCTTTCCGGGCGAGAGGATCTTCACCGTCTCTGCCATGAAGCGCACGCCGCACAGCAGGACATTGGCATTCGGCACATCCTTCGCCCTGACGCTCAGTGCATAGGAATCGCCCACAAAATCAGCGATCTCCGTGATCTCTCTTGCCACATAGCTATGCGCAAGAATGCACATATCCTTCTCTTTCTTGAGCCGCAGGATCTCCTGCTGGAGTTCAGAAATATTCATACTCATTTACCTCATTTCAAATTGTCGTTACCGTTTGTCCTTATCCACGAATTCCAGTGCGATCGCCGCCGCAATGCCGTACAGCACCGTGAACACGATCAGCAAAAACCACATCGTAAACAGATGCCCTGCTGTGAATTCATAATCCTCCCGCACCCGGAAATCAGCCAGGAACATGTCATTCACATTCACCGTTGTACAGATCGCCCGCTGCGCCCATTTGGCAACGGTCAGATGCGAGATCAGCTCCGTCAGTCCCTCGAGCTTGAAGATCACGCCGGACATGACAAGCTGGATGATGAGCACGAACGGCATCACCGTCATCGCCGTATTCGGCGTTTTCACGATGGAGGACACCATCAGCCCGAGTGCATCGGCACTGTAGATCGTGAAGAAGAACGTCAGGAACAGCTCCGCCGGCACCGGCAGCAGCACGCCGATGGACGGCAGCTTGCTGAGATTGGCAATGCTGATGATGCCCGTCACGATCAGGCTCTCCGCAAGGGACAGCACCATTTCATAGATCATATGCGCCGCCACATAGGACGACATGTGCAGCCCGGAGCGATGCTCCCGCTTGAGGATGTCCCGCTCCTTGCAGACGGACTGGATGGAATTGAAGATGCCGATCCAGATACAGGCGCAGACCAGCGCAAAAGAGCCGTTGATGGTCGGCGCATATTCGCTGAAAATATTCTCATCGAGCACCAGACAGATCAGCACCGTGATGATCGCCGCACTGATGAAGGTCTTCCATCCGCGGTCATTGGCGAAGATGCGGAAGCATTTTTTCACATAAATGCCCGTCTGTTCGATTCTACCTGCTCCCTCCATAGCTGCTCCTTTCCGCCTTAAAGCGCTCGATATACTGATCGGCAAGCCCTTCTCCGCCCTCGTCCGGGCGGTTGATGCGGCGGACGATATCTTCGAGCGTCTGCGTGCCGAAAAATGCCTTTGCATCGGGAACCGTTCCATAAAACGCCAGATGCCCCGCATTGTCCGTCGGGCTCTTTGCCAGCACGATGATCTTGTCAAACAGCTCCGGGACTCGGTCAGGCGCATGGGAGATGACCATGATGATCTTTCCTTCATCGGCGATCGTGCGCAGATTCTCCATCAGCGCCCGTGCCATGATGCCGTCCAGGCCGGAATCCGGCTCATCGAGGAAGAACAGGCTCGGGTCGGAGATGTATTCCACCGCCACGCTCAGGCGCTTGCGCTGGCCGCCGCTGAGCTTGGACACGAGCGTATGGCGCTCCGTGGCAAGGCCAAGCGTTTTCAGCACTGCCTCGATCCGGGCAAGCCGTTCCTGCTTCTTCATGCG
>CAMNDR010000290.1 GCA_946535685.1 uncultured Clostridia bacterium
CCTTCAGCTCGGCCGGCGTGTCCGCAGTGACAACGCCGTCAAGGTTGCTGCAGATCCACGGCGTTCCGGTGGTATAGTCGATGTCCGCCGGGGCAGTCTCCTCCTCCGTGGGATCTTCCTCTTCCGGGGCAGTTTCCTCCTCCGTAGGTTCTTCCTCTTCCGGGTCAGTCTCCTCCTGCGGAGGATCGGTCTCGGGCTGTTCCGGATCAGTCTCCTCCTGCGGTCCGGTCGTTTCCTGCGCTGTCTCAGCGGCTTCGGTCGTCTCCTGGGTGGGCTCGCAGTCCACTTCATCGAGACATCCCGTCATTCCCACCGGAACGATGAGGGAACACAGCAGAAACAGCGTGATGAGCTTCTTTTTCATGGGCAGACTCCTTTCAGATCACGGCGATGCGCATGTGAAGAATTGGCCGGATCTCTGGCTGTTATGGATTTATTATAACATGTACACTATCAAATGTCAATCCTGTTGGCAGAATCTATTTGACTTATGGGGAAGGATGTGTTATAATGAAGAAAAACCCAGACAGGAGGGAATTTTCATGCAAAACCTGATCCTTGTTGTTGACGATGACGGCTTTCACCGCCGCACAGCCGAGCGAGTTCTGAAAGCAAGCGGCTACCAGGTGGGCAGTCTGTCCTCCGGCGAGGCCATGCTGGCGTTCATGAATGCACAAAAGGCCGACCTGATCCCGCTTTCGCTGCATATGGGCGGCATCGGCGGTTTTCGGATCGTTCATATAAATTTTGCAAAATATCTGTAATATTTTTCCATATCTGTGGTAGAGTATAAGTATCTACATGCAGATGCCATCATGTGGAAAAGCACATCAGGAGGTTTATGAATAATGAATCAACTCATGAAAACTGCGGCATTTTGTGCAGCAGCACTGATCGGTATGAACAATGCGCTCGCTCCTATGGCGTTTTCAGCGCCGGTATGCCTGACCGCACAGGCAGAGGAGGCGCAGAAAAAAAATGCAGTCTGGGACGGCTCCGCAGACACCTCCTGGTTTGATGCAAAAAATCCCTGTGAAAGCTATGAGATCAGCACCCCGGAGCAGCTGGCAGGGCTCTCACAGCTTGTAAACGAGGGCAATTCCATGAGCGGCATCCGTTTTGACCTCACCGCAGACATTGCATTGAATGATACGACGAAATATGATGCACTCTCAACCCAAGCCAAGGCAGACAACCTCTTTACGCCGATCGGGAATCTTTACAAAGACAAGCCATTCTGCGGCGTATTCAACGGCAACGGTCACACCATCGACGGGCTGTTTGTCAATGCTCCCGCGGATGCAGGCCTGTTCGGCTATGTGTACACCGGCGCTGTGCTGCGGACTGTCCTGACCAATGCCCATGTCCAGGCGAACAACGTGGACGGCAAGGAGATCCATGCGGGCGGTATAGCAGCAGTCATTGACGGTGCTGTACTCAATGAGTGTGAATACAACGGATTTGTCATGGCGATGGGAAATTCGGATGTCATGAGCGGCGACCATGAGTGCTATGCCGGCGGTCTGGTCGGCATGAGCAGCATCACCGATACCAGCGCAGCCGGCGCTTTTCTGCTGGCGCTGGCAGGCGGTTTTCTCGTCAATCCGATGCTTCTCAATGACGGCAGCGGCGGCATGATCAAGCAGAGCGGCATTCTGAATTGCTCGCAGACCGGTGCAGTTTACGGCAAGAGCAAAAGTGCGCTCAATATGGGCGGTCTGATCGGCTACTTCCATACCGGACAGATCCAGAACTGCATCTCGCTCAGTGATGTCTATACGCAGGACTCCCAGATCGGAGACATCGGCAAGTTTGCCGGTGAAATCGGAAACTGCACCATTTTCCATTGTCTCTACAGCAATTACAAGATCGATTCCAAAAGAAAAGCCATCGCCGATTACGATCCCATTTCCATTGCGGGCGATATTGATAAGGAAGAAAATGCCAGACAGCTTGCCAAGATCGAAATAGACGAGCTGACAGCGCTGGATGACGAAGCGTTTGCCGATCGGATGGGCAGTGTACTGACCGCAGTCAATGGCGAGATCCACGCCAAGAGCATCCGCAGCCAGCGCGAGAAGATCTATGGTGCAGCGGGAGATGCCAATGGCGACAGCTCTGTGGATATTATCGACGTGATCACCGTCAACAAGTCTCTTATGGGCTCGGAACTGATCGGTGAAGCAGAACAGCTCCGTGCAGACATCAACGGAAACGGCGTTCCGGATGAGATCGATTCGCTGATCATTCTCAAGCATGTGGTCGAGATCATACCGGAGCTGAAGTATTGACCGATCTGCAAAAGCTTCTGCAGAAATAAGGATACAGCAGAGAACGACTGCCGCCGTTCTCTGCTTTTCTTTTCAGCACATTGACATTCCTCGTCCCCTGTGCTATAATGAAGATACTATCACCCAGACAGGAGGGATTATTCCATGCAGAACCTGATCCTTGTTGTAGATGACGACGGTTTCCACCGCCGTACCGCCGAGCGCATCCTGAAAGCAAGCGGCTACCAGGTGGGCAGTCTGTCCTCCGGCGAGGCCATGCTGG
>CAMNDR010000291.1 GCA_946535685.1 uncultured Clostridia bacterium
CGGAGCCGTAGGTGGAGAAGCTCAGCACTGCGACCTTCGGATCAATGCCGAAGAAAGCAGCCGTGCGGGCAGATTCCACAGCAACCTCTGCGAGCTTCTGTGCGCCGGTCTGAACGACATTGCCGTCCTTGTCGAGCTTGTCCTCATAGCTGAGGTTGATAGCGCAGTCACCCATGCAGATCTTCTCCTCCACGCCGTCCTTCTCACGGAACAGGATGAAGCAGGAGCTCACGAGGGACGCACCCTTGCGGGTCTTGATGATCTGGAGCGCCGGGCGAACGGTGTCGGCTGTGGAATAGGTCGCACCGCCGAGGAGTGCATCGGCCTTGCCCATCTTCACGAGCATGGTACCGAAATAGTTGGACTTGGACAGCGCTGCACGGCACTCGTCCTCGGTCATCTTGCCCTTGCGGAGCGCAGCCATCTCAGCGACCATCGCATCCATCTCCGGATAGGTCGCAGGATCAAGCACGGTCGCAGCATCTACATTGTAGCCGCCGGCCTGTGCAGCAGCCTTGACCTCGTCTACGTTGCCGCAGAGGATCACGTCCATCAGTCCCTCGGAGAGCAGTCTTGCCGCAGCATCGAGGATACGGGCATCGGTGCCCTCTGTGAATACAATCGTCTTTCTGCTTGCCTTGAGGTTGTCAAGCAGCTTGTCAAACATTGCCATATAAATAGCCTCCATTCATGAATTTGCGGGGCTTTGGCCCCAGATATTTTTATTATATCACATTCAGGGAAAAAGTGCAAGTAGTATTTTTATGAGAAAGTGTCTGAATGCAGAGTCCCTGCACCGCAGCCGCCGCATGGCGGCGATGTCCGAAGAAATACAGCTTTGCCCCCAATGGCAGAGCCATTGGGGGCAATCGGTCATGAAAACGATGCAATTTCAATCTGTGAAGCAAGACGCTCACCAGATCAATATCCTGTCTTCGGGGGCAAGATACATCCCGTCCCCCTCCGAGATCCCGTAGAAATCGAGGAATTCGTCAAATTGCTGCAATACCATGTTGACCCGGAGGTAATCAATGGGGTGCGGATCGCAGAGCATGAACGGGATAAAGTCCGTGGTGTGCTCGGTCAGACGTTCCTCGGCGTAGGCACGGAAGAAGGTGTCATAATCAAAGTCCGGGATGTCGGCCGCCATGAGCAGCATGCACTTGACACTGCCCATATCAGCGCAGGTCTCGCCGGCGAGCACCTCGCCATCGAGTGCCTGCCCCTCCCACGGCTGGATCTTGGTGTTGTAATAGTCGATCATCTTGTTGTTCCGCTCCATGAAGGCGGCGAAGTCTTCCTCTGTCCACCAGTTTTCCAGACGGCCGTCCTTGTTGTACAGCGCACCGGAGATGTCAAAGGCATGGGTGATCTCGTGGGCAATGTCAGCGCCAAGCTTGCCGTAGAGCTCCTCGGTGCTCATGTCAGCGTTGTAGAAGACACCCTGGGCATAGCCGCCGAGAATGTAGATGGCATTATAATCCGGGATGTAGAAGCAGTTGGCATCGTTCAGATCCATGATCTCAGACCACTGCGGCTCAGTTTCCGGCTCGAAGGCGTATTTTGCCGCCTGCTTCAGCTTGTAGTCACGGATCTGTACCCTTGCATCGAGGTAGGTACCGCCGTCCTCTGCGGAAGCGTAGTCCAGCCCTTCATAGCTGTATGCCGACCAGTCATCCGGGAACAGGATGTTCTTCTTGATGCAGCCGAGCTTTTCGATCGCTTTGGCACGGGTCGCCTCGGAGATGAAATCCGCATCGTTCAGGATGTCATGGTACTTCGCCACGATCTCGTCCGTCAGTGCGGAGATCCTGTCCTTGTCCTCCTGGGACAGGCAGGTCACGGCGTAGAGCTTCTGGACAGCCCAGTCCAGCTGCTGCTCAGCGATCTTCTTGCCGTATTCCGCATCCTCCGGCATTTCGTCGATCTCCCTGTCGATCTGCTCATGGTAGAGCTTGCAGCTGTCAAAGTCCAGGAATTCGGCATAATCCTGCATCAGGTTGACGATGAGATAGTCCTTCATCAGCGGGAGGTTCTCCTCGGTGTACACCTCGCCGAGCAGCGTGAAGAATTCCGGTGAAACAACGAGATACTCCTCCATCTCCGGGATGCCGAAGGTCCCCTCGAGATCCGTCAGCAGCGGCAGCTCACCGGCGAGCGCAGCGACCTCATCACGGGAATACCGCTGCCCCATCTCCTGATAATAGCTATAGTTGTACCGTTCATCATCCGTCGGGACGGCGGGCGCCAGCATGGCTTCAAATGCCAGGCAGTTGTCGATCTTCTGCTGCGCTTCCTCCTCGGTATAGCCGCACTTCACGAGCATCTGCTCGGTGAAATCCACGTACTTCCCGAGCTTTTCCTCGCCCCACTCTGTTGCTTCTGCATATTCAGCCGAATCGCCCCGCAGGAGCCGGCACGGTGCAAACAGCAGGATCTGGCAGCCCTCTTTGTCGAGATCTGTATCAAAATAGCGTCTCCAGAGCGGCATTTCTCCGGACGTGGCCAGATAGTCCGTCAGC
>CAMNDR010000292.1 GCA_946535685.1 uncultured Clostridia bacterium
GGGTCTCGCCGTTTACCGGCATCGTGCCCACGGGCGTGCTGTAAGCGCAGTACCAGAGCTGACCGCCTTCAGGGGCTTCCAGAGAAGCATTAGTCAGTGCGGTATTGATCTGCTCCTTCAGGGAATCCACGGAGGTCTTGTCAAAGCCCGCATCCCGGTTTGCAAAGATGCTGACCTGACAGCAGGCATTTTCGCCCTCGCCCTGCCAGCGCTCTGCGGCCTGCTGGCTGATCTGCCCGGAGGCTTCCGCGCTGCTGATGCCGGCCGTCACGCCGCACAGAAGCAGGCAGCCTGCAGCGATGCACAGCGGAATGATCCGGCGTTTTGTCAGTTTCATGCTCATTCCTCCATCCGCACCTGCATTCCGGGTGTGAGCGGCTTTTCCGAGGTGGTGATGATGAAATCAGAATAGGATACATCACCGGAAACGGCGCTGTTGATCTCATCCGAAGCAAGCACCGTGACATTGGCGCGTGTCGCATAGTAGCGGTTTCCGAGCGGTGTGCTCTTGGAGGTCATGATCAGAACGAATTTGCCGTCCTGATCGCTCTTGATGGCACTTGAGGGCACCACGCAGTCATAGCTGGCACTGGAACAGGTGATCGAGAGGGCAAGCATCTGACCGGGCGTGACATCCTCGCCGGAAATATCGAAGGTGAGCACCTTATCCTGGCTGGTGGGATTGTCGGTATCGGCGCGGCTGCTGATGAGCTTGGCGGTAATATCACTGTAATAGGCATTGGTGACCTCTGCGATGGTGCCGACCTTGACCTTGCGTGCCTGCTCGCCGGTAACGGTGAACTGCACGGTATAACCGGCATCTGTGAGATTGACAACGGCAAGCGTCATGCCGTCCATGACCTCATCGCCCGCAGCACAGTCAAGCTCGCTGACAATGCCGGCATTCTTGCTCTTGATCGTGAGAGAGCCGGAATCCTTCTGGAGCTTGGCGAGCTCATCCTTCTGCTTGGCAATGGCCTGCTCCTGGCTTTTCAGATCGAGCTTGTTGATCTGATCGGCAAGCTGGTCGTCCTTCTGCGTCTTGGCAAGCTCGGAGATCAGGCCGCTCAGGGTGCGTTCCTGGGTGGTCACAGCTTCCTGAAGGGTTGCCAGATCGGCTGTTTCACCCTGTGCATCATAGGCATTCATGATCGCTGCGGCCTCGTCTGCCGTTCTCTGTGCGGCATCCATATCATTCCGGATCGCCTGCACGACACTGCCGGCGGAGCCGTCCTTGGCAGACTTGGCGGCATCTGCTTCCGCCTGTGCGGCAGCAACAGCTTCCTTTGCTGCGGCGACCTCGGCTTCCTTCCCCTGGATCTGTGCAAGCTCCTCTGCTGCCCTGGCTGCATCCTCGTGGGCATAACGCGCGGTCTGCTCAGCATCCTCCATGGCGCGTTTCAGCTCGGTGTCGCTTGCACTTGCTTCATAATCCGCCTTGGCGCGTTCATAGGCAATGTCTGCCTTTTCCGCTTCGCGCTCAAGCGAGGTGACCGTGGCCTGCTGCTCTGCGGAGGAAACGGTGACCGCAGCGGTCTTCTCCTCCAATGCAGCGGTTGCTGCTGCAAGCCGCGCAGAAGCAGCATCGAATGCGTCCTGTGCGCTGCGGCTGTCGGAGGTGTACTGGCTCGGGATCCCGTCAAGCTCCCCGGACTGTGCCAGCGCCAGATAGCCTCCCAGCTCGGTGAGCTGCGTCTGTGCATCGCTGGCACGCTTGCTGGCCTGTGCATAGGCAGCAGCAGAGATCTGGCTGCCTGCGGATGCTCTGGCGGCATTGAGCTTGTTGATCGCAGCCTGGAGATCGGCACGGGCATTGGCAATTTCCTGGTTCTTGTCCGCATAATCCGGTGCTGCCGTCAGAAGTGCCTTTTGATAGGCAAGCTCTGCCTCCTGGATTGCAGATTCGGCTGCCTTGATCGCCTCGTCGTCAACGGACGCTTCCAGGACAAACAGATCATCGCCGGCCTTGATCTCGTCACCGACCTTGACCAGCACCTTGGAGACCTTGCGGTTTCCTTCGGCCTTGACGTCATATTTCTGATTTGCTGTCACGAGACCGGAACCGCGCACCTTTTCATTGATGGTGCCGTAGCCTGCATACTGTGCACTGACGGTCGGCAGACTGTGGTTCATGATGCTGTTCGAGAAAAATGTCAGCAGCAGCAGGATCACCAGAAAGATGATCAGGATCGTTTTGACCCGTTCCCGCCGCTTGGCGCTCTTGTTTTGTTCTTCCATGATATTCCCTCCATTATATGATCTCTGAAATCGGATTATCCCTTGACACCGCCGGAATAAGTGATACCCTCTACCAGGTATTCTTCACCGTACAGGAACAGCAGTAATGCCGGGATCATGTAGACGACAGCCACCGCAAAGGCAAGCCCCACATCGCCGGTATTGATCTGCGAGAGAAATACCGACAGCGGGTACTGATCCTCACTGTCAAGCAGGATCAGCGGCTGCTCTACCATATTCCAGTAGTCAATGAACACCAGCAATCCGACTGAAAGCATG